>DASTEU010000001.1:0-13846 GCA_035709325.1 Candidatus Limnocylindrales bacterium
ACCGTGGTTGCATACTCCGCCCGGGTGGTGACGGGGGCGGGCTCCCGCGCTCCCTTCCGCACGCCGGCACGTGATGCACCCACGGTCATGGGGAACCGCGGTGGGTTCTCGAGAGGGGCGACGCGGGGGCGACTGCAAGCCGCTGAGCGTGCGGGGGAGTCCTGCTACCATCGCCGCCGATGGACGGCGTGGTGCTCGTGCTCAACCAGAACTACGAGCCGCTCAACGTCTGCAACCTGCCACGGGCCTTCCGGCTCGTGTTCGGCGACAAGGCCGAAGTGATCGAATACGACCACCAGGTGATCCGGACGCCGCGGACGGAGTACCGTGCGCCGTCGGTGATTCGGCTCCAGTACCAGATCCGCCGGCCCCGGCCGAGGGTCAAGCTGTCTCGGCGCGAGATCTTCAGCCGCGATCGCCACACCTGCCAGTACTGCGGTCGGCAGACGCACGACCTCACGCTCGACCACATCGTGCCGCGCCACCGCGGCGGCGGCCACACGTGGGAGAACCTCGTCACCGCCTGCAAGCCGTGCAACCACCGCAAGGGCGGCAAGACGCTCGAGGAAGCTCGCTTCCGGCTCCACCGGCCCCCGTTCGAGCCGCGCAGTGACGTCTACTCGCTCTTCACGCCCTATCTGGCCAACGAGCGGAACGAGGCCTGGAGGAACTACCTCTTCCTGGGTCGCAACTGAGCGGGCCACCGGGCGTCACGATCGACCCCGCCGCGATCGACGAAGCCGTCCCCGACGACGTCCGGACGCTCCTGCGCGAGCTGTGGGACGCCGGCCATGCGGCCTACGTCGTCGGCGGCTCGCTCCGTGACGCCCTGCTCGGCCGGTCGGCCGACGACTGGGACCTCGCGACGGACGCACTGCCCGAACGGACCCGCGAGCTCTTCCCCGAGTCCGCCTACGAAAACCGTTTCGGGACCGTGGCCGTCCGGCGGGGACGCGGCGTGTACGAGGTGACGACGTTCCGCAGCGATCACGACTACGCCGACTTCCGCCGACCCCACCGGGTCGAGTTCGGGGCCTCGATCGAGGCGGACCTCGCCCGCCGCGATTTCACGGTCAACGCGCTCGCCTGGGGCGCGACGCCCCGGCCCTCCGCCTCCCCGAAGCCGGGTACCCCAGCCGAGCCGACACCTTCGGCGCCCGCCCTCATCGACGCGTACGGCGGCGTCGCCGACGTCCGGGCCCGGGTGTTGCGGGCGGTCGGCGATCCGCTCCGGCGGTTCGAAGAGGACGCGCTCCGGATGATCCGGGCCGTCCGCCTCGCCGCGACGCTCGACTTCACGATCGAGCCCGCCACGCTTGCCGCCATCGAAGCCCGGGCGGAGCTCGCCGCCCACCTGTCGGGCGAGCGGATCGCGGCCGAGCTCGGCAAGCTTCTGGGAGCCCCGAAGCCATCGGTCGGGCTGCGCCTGCTCGCCGACACGGGCCTCCTCCGCCACGTCTCGCCCGAGCTCGCCGACCAGCCCGGTGTGCCCCAGAACAAGATCCCGGGTGAGGACCTCTGGGACCACACGCTCCGCTGCGTCGACGCCGCCGTCCCGAACCCGATCGTCCGCCTGGCCGCCCTCGTCCACGACATCGGCAAGCCAACCACCCAGGCCGACGGCCACTTCAAGGGCCACGAGACCGTCGGCGCGGAGCAGGCGGCGGCCCTCCTCGAGCGACTCCACGAGCCTCGCGTCGTCGTGGAGCGTGTCACGCACCTCGTCCGCCACCACATGTTTCGCTACGAACCGGCCTGGAGCGACGCGGCCGTTCGGAGGTTCATCGGCAAGGTCACGCCGGGCGCGATCGACGAGCTCTTCGCGCTGCGGGAGGCCGACAACGTCGGCAGCGGCCTCGATGCCGCGTCGGACGGGCTCGAAGACCTGCGCGCCCGGGTCGCCGCTGAGCTCTCGCGCGGCCCGATCCTCGACCGATCGGCCCTCGCGGTCGACGGCGACGACCTGATGCGCGAGCTGGGCTTCGAGCCGGGACCGCGACTGGGACAGCTCCTCGACGCGCTCCTCGAGCGCGTGATCGACGACCCGACGCTGAACGACGCACCGACGCTCCTCCTGCTCGCTCGCGACCTCTCCGGCGACGCGCCGTGATCGAGCTCCTCATCGAGGCCGAGCGGGCGATGACCCACGGCCGGCTGGACGAGGCGGATCGCCTCTACCGACAGGTCGCCGAGGGCGACCCACGCAACGCGATCGCGGTCGTGGGGCTCGCTCGGGTCGCGCTCGATCGGGGCGACGATCTCGGCGCCTACCTCCACGCCCGGCGGGCGCTCGCCCTCGATCCCGACAACCCGACGGCGCAGCATCTCGTCATGCGGATGTCCGAGGTCCTGGCCGGCCGGGGCGAGATGCCTTCGGGCGAGAGTCCCGAGATGCATCCGGGCCGGGCTCCCGAGATGCCGGCCCGCGGCCCGGCTCCGCCGCCGCCGCCGCGGCCGAGGACCGAGGCGCCTCCGGCGCCGGCCGCCGAGCGGCCGGGAGAGCCGGCCTCCGCCACGCCCGCCGAACCGGCTTCCAGCCCGGGCTGGCCTCCGTCGGCGACCCGGAAGCCCGGTGTCATCGGCCGGCTGCTCGGCCGGAGGCGCCGATCGTGAGAGGCACCAGAGCGCCCTGGAGGCCGACGTGCGGATCCTGGTGACCGGCGGCGCCGGCTACGTCGGTTCGGTGTCGGTCGACGCCCTCCTCGACGCCGGCCACGACGTCGTCGTCCTCGACGACCTCTCGACCGGCCACCGGGACGCGGTCGCCGAGCGGGCCCGCCTCGTCGCCGGGACGTACGCCGATGGCGAGCTCGTCGGGGCGCTTCTGGAAGGAGAGCGGATCGAGGCGATCCTCCACTGCGGTGCCCGCTCGCTCGTCGGCGAGTCGATGGAGGACCCGGCCCGCTACTACCGCGACAACGTCGCCGGCGGCGTCGCCCTCCTCGAAGCCGCCCGGCACGTCGGCGTCCGGCGCTTCGTCTTCAGCTCGAGCGCCGCCGTCTACGGCGTCCCGGACGAGACGCCGATCGCCGAGTCGGCTGCGCTCCGCCCGATCAACACGTACGGCGAGACGAAACGGGCGTTCGAGGCGGCGCTCGCCGCGTACGGCGTTGCGTACGGCGTGCGGTCCGTGACGCTGCGCTACTTCAACGTCGCCGGCGCCACGGAGCTTCGCGGCGAGGACCACGGCCCGGAAACGCACCTCATCCCGAACGTGCTTCGGGCGGCCGAGGGTGGCGCCGGGGCCGATCCGGTGGACATCTTCGGCGACGACTACCCGACGCCGGACGGCACGTGCGTCCGGGACTACATCCACGTCGTCGATCTGGCCGTGGCCCACGTCCTCGCCCTCGAGGCGACGGCGCGCGCGGACCCGCGAACGGACACGCCGCTCGTCTGCAACCTGGGCAGCGGCGGCGGGTACAGCGTCCGCGAGGTCCTGGTCGCCGCCGAACGCGTCGTCGGCCGGCCCATCCCGCAACGCGTCGTCGCCCGCCGATCGGGCGACCCGCCGGTCCTGGTCGCGGCGATCGCGCGGGCCGCCGACGTCCTCGGATGGCGACCGGAGCGTTCGTCGCTCGAGGCGATGATCGCGTCCGCCTGGGACTGGCGACTGCGGAACCCCGGCGGCTACCCAAGCTGAGCCGCGGGCGGCTCCGGAGCGCCGCCTGAGTACGGCCGGCTCGGGGAGGGCGGCGGCTCGGGGACGCCCCGCAGGAGGGCCGCGCCGACGAGCAGCAGGACGACGAAGCTCAGGATCCCGACCTGGTACGCGCCGGACCCGAAGCCGGCGTCGAGGAGGACCGACACGATCGTCCCGTAGAGCACGGGGCCCGTGACGGCGCTGAACTTGCCGGCCAGCCCGTACAGCCCGAAGAACTCGCCGATGCGGTCGGCCGGCGCCAGGCGGAGCAGGAAGACCCGATCCGACGTCCAGACGCCGCCCAGGCCGGCCCCGAGCAACACTCCGCCGGCGATGAACGTCGGGAACGACAGGATCGAGCCGGTGATCAGCAGCCCGATGGTCCAGGTCCCGAGGACGACGAGGAGCGTCCGCTTCGGGCCGATCGACTCCGTCAGCCGGCCCCAGCCCACGCTCGCGAAGACCGCGACGATCGTCAGCGTCAGGAGGACGATGTTCGCCTCGCCCTCGGTCAGCCCGATCGCCTGCGTCGCGAAGACGCTCATCACGACGATCACGGTGTTCACCGGGTCGGTGTAGAAGAAGCGGGCGACGAGGAAGCGCCGCAGGCCCGAGACCTCGCCCGCGTGGCGGAAGGTCGTCGCGAGCTGCGACCACGAGGCGAACACGTCCCGGACGTCGAACCGGTAGTCGCTCGCCGCCGGCTCCTTCACGACGAGGAAGATCGGGATCGCGAAGATCGCGAAGAGCCCGCCCGCCAGCAGGAACGTGAGCGAGCTCGAGCCCGAGTCGAGCACGAGGATGAGCCCGGCCACGATCAACGTGCCGCAGTAGCCGATCGCGACGCCGATGCCGGACAGCCGGCCGCGGGCCTCGGGTCGGGCGACCGTGGCCAACGTCGCGTCGTAGTAGATGAGGGCGGCCTGATACGCGAAGTTCGCGATCGTGAACAGGACGAGCCCGACCGCCGCGACGTCGGTGCCGGCGATCGCCAGCGTCGCGGCGATCGTGATCGCGGTGAAGACGAGCAGGTACGGCAGCCGGCGGCCGCTACGATCGCTGATCGCTCCGAGGACCGGCGAGACCATCGCGTTCAGCAGAACGCTGCCGGCCGCCGCGACCCCGAACCAGAACTGGCCGTCCGAGGGCCCGAGGCGTTCGACGACCCACAGGCTCATCGCGTACGACACGACCGCATAGCTGAAGATCGTGTTGGCGAGGTCGTAGAGCGCCCAGGACAGCGGGACGATCGCCCGACCGCTCGGCGTCAGGGCCGCCAGCCCTCCGGACGGCCGCGCTGCCGTGATCGGGACGCCGCCGGCGCTCACGCAGCGATCATAGGCGGACCGACGGGGTGGCGGGCCGCGATCGGGCCCGGGCCGCGGAGCTCGTTGTACGATCGCCGCAATGAGTCGATCGGTACCCGCGCCCGGCGCCCGGACGGCCGCCTCGGCGGCCGCCGGGTGGCGGCCGCAGCAGTTCAGCGAGTTCGCCTCCAACGACATCGTCGACCCGATCGTCGAGCCGCTCTGGACCGGTCTCCGGGTCGTGGCCCTCGTCGACCACGGGTCCGTCGAGCTGCGCGATCTCGACGGCGACACGGTCGAGGAGTTCCCCGACGTCGCCGAGGAGCTGCTCGCCTCGAGCCGCGCCGCCTCGCTCCTCATCGACGGCTACCTGACCCACCAGCCGCTCCAGGACCTCGCGGTCGTCGCCCGGCGCGACAGCATCGAGGACCCCCAGGCCGCTCCGACGGCCGGCCAGATGTGGTTCGGGCGGCTGGGCCGCTGGCGCCGCCGGCCGGCGCCGATCCCGCCGAGCGCAACCGGCCGCGACCCGCTGCCGGCCGAGGGGGACGTCGCGATCGTCGCGGTCGACCTTCTCTGGCTCGACGACGAGCCGCTCCTCGACGTGCCGCTGCTCGAGCGCAAGCGGCTGCTCGAGTCGGTGCTCGGCGAGTCGCATCTCGTCCGGCGCGGGATCTACGTCCGGCCGCCGATCGGGACGTGGCTGGGATCGTGGCGCTCGATGGGCTTCACCCGCCTCGCCTACAAGGCGGCGAACAGCCGCTACGTGCCCGGGGAAACGAATTCGCAGTGGGCCCTGGGGGATCTGCCGGCCCGCTGAAACGCCGCCGGATCGTGTGCCTCTGACGCACGGCGGCACACGGTGGTACGGTGAACGGGTGCCCACTGCGCTGACCCCGGCCGTGCGCGAGGAGATCGCGCGCCTCGGTCGCGCCGACATCATGGTCGGCATCCCGAGCTTCAAGAACGCGGCCACGATCGGCTACGTCGTGCGCGCGGCGCAGGCCGGCCTGGTCCAGTATTTCCCCGATCTCAAACCCGTCCTCGTCAACAGCGACGCCGGCTCGCCCGACGGAACCCAGCGCGTCGTGGTCGAGACAGAGCCGCCCGACTACGTCGAGCAGATCCTGCTCGTCCGCCCGACGAACCGACTCGACCGGGTCAGCCTGACCTATCCGGAGATCGACGGGATCGGCGGCAAGGGCGCGGCGCTCCGGACGATTTTCGAGATCTCCGCGGCGCTCGACGTCCAGGCGCTCGTCGTCGTCGACTCCGACCTGCGTTCGATCGTTCCGGAGTGGATCGAGCTCCTGGCCGGCCCGATCCTCAAGGGCGGCTATGACTACGTCGCCCCGCTCTACGCGCGCTACAAGTACGACGGCACGATCACGAACACCGTCACCTACCCCCTGACCCGAGCCCTCTACGGCAACCGGATCCGCCAGCCGATCGGCGGCGACTTCGGAGTGTCGGGCGACCTCGTCCGGCACTACCTCGAGCTCGAGGACTGGACCGAGGACATCAGCAAGTTCGGCATCGACATCTGGATGACGACGTCGGCGCTGACCGGCGGCTTCGCCGTCTGCCAGGCCCGGCTCGGGGCGAAGATCCACGACCCGAAGGATCCCGGCGCCGATCTCGGCCCGATGTTCCGCCAGGTCGTGGGGACGATCCTCCGGTTGGCGGCCTCCCATCCCGATCAGTGGCTGTCGATCCACGGCTCGCACGACGTCCCGGCCTACGGCTTCGAGCGGATCATCGACCCACCGGCGCTCGAGGTGAACACGATCCGGCTGCTCTCGGAGTTCCACCAGGGCTCGCTCACGATGGTCGACGCGTGGCGCGGCATGTTCGCCCCCGACAACACCGAGACCGTCCTCGTCCTCGCCCGGGAAGCCGGCAAGCTCGTCGACCACGCCCGGGTCAAGTTCGGGATCGGCGGCGACGGCTCGTCGGCGGTGGCGACGACCGGCGAGATGGCCGATGCGCTCGCGGCGTTCCACTTCCCCGACGACGTCTGGGCGAAGCTGATCTACGACCTCGTCGTCCTCGCCCGTCGAGCGGAGCCGCCGATCGAGGCCCTCGTCCCGATGCTCGTCCCGATCTACTTCGGGCGGGTCGGCAGCTTCGTCATCGAGAACCGCCACATCACGACCGACCAGGCCGAGGAGCGCGTCGAGCGCCAGGCCCGCGAGTTCGAGCTGCTCAAGCCCTATCTCGTCGAACGGTGGAACGCCGCCGTTGCCGCCGAACCTGCGGCGACGGGCGGGGAGGCGATCCCGGCCGAAGGTGCCGCCACCGCGGCCGGCGGCCCGGACGGCCGATGATGACCCGGACGCCGCTCCCCGGGCGGATCCTCATCCCGGTCGCCAACCCGGCCACGGCCGAAGAGCTGATCCGGCTCGGAGCCGACCTGCTCGATCCGCGAGCGGGCGAGCTGACCGCGCTGGGGATCGTCGAGGTGCCCGAGGGCATGCCGCTCTCCGAGGGTGCGACCCGTGCGCGGCACGCGCGCCGCCTCCTCCAGCGCGTCCTCGACTTCGCGCCGGAGGGCACCGCGATCCACCCGATCGTCCGGATCGGGCGCCACGCCGCGGAGGGCATCATCGAAGCCTCGGCCGAGCAGGAGGCGGACCTCATCATCTTCGGCTGGGGCGGCAAGTCGAGCGGGCCGCGCGACGCGAGCCAGTCGGCGTTCTCCCCGACGATCGACGAGGTCGTCCGGGACGCGCCGGCCGACATCGCGGTCGTCAAGCAGCGCGGCAGCAAGGAGATCCGGCGAATCGTCGTGCCGGTCCGCGGCGGTCCCCACGCCGAGCTGGCCGTCCGCTATGCCGCGGCGATTGCCGCCCGTCACGATGCCCAGGTGACCATCCTGCATCTGGTCCCGCCCGGGATCACCCTCGCGGTCCGGGCGCAGGCGGAGCACGCCCTTGCCCAGTTCATCCGCCAGCACGTGAGCGGGCGGGCGGAGGGCGTCGTCCGGGAAGCGGCCAACGTCCGGAACGCGATCCTTCGCGAGGCCGACAAGGCCGATCTCGTCGTCATGGGCGCGTCGGCTCAGCCGATCGGCTCCGACGGCACCAATCACCTCTTCGGCGCCCTGCCGGAGGCCGTCGCCGCCCGGGCCAAGCCGAGCGTCATCGTCGTCAAGACCCGCGAGTCGATCGGCCGCCAGACGTTCGAACAGCTCGCGTCGCGGGCCGAGACCCTTGCCGCCGCGGACCGCGCCGCCGAGGAGGCGCGCGCCGTCCCGGCCCGCGTCGAGCGCTGGTTCGGCGAGGCCAACTTCCATCACGCCGAGTTCGCCGACCTTCGGCGCCTCGTCCAGCTCAAGGAGAAGCAGGGTCTGACGGTCTCGCTGGTCCTGCCGACGCTCGACGAGGAGGAGACGATCGGCCCGATCGTCCGCCGGGCGATGCGCGAGATGATGGGCCGCGTCCCGTTGATCGACGAAATCCTCGTCATCGATTCGCAGTCGACCGACCGGACGCGGGAGATCGCCGAAGCCGAGGGCGCCCGGGTCGTCCAGCATCCCGACGTGTTGCCCCGTTATGGCTCGTTCCGGGGCAAGGGCGAGGCGCTCTGGAAGTCGCTCTTCGAGACGAGCGGCGACATCGTCGTCTGGGCCGACACCGATGTCCGGAACTGGCACCCCCGGATGGTCTACGGAACGCTGGGGCCGCTGCTCCACGAGCCGCGCCTCCAGTACGTGAAGGGGTATTACCAGCGCCCGATCGTCCAGGACGGCGTCATGAAGGAGGGCGGCGGAGGCCGGGTGACGGAGCTCGTCGCGCGCCCCCTCATCAACCTCTTCTACCCCGAGCTGTCGGGGATGATCCAGCCGCTCGCCGGCGAATACGCGGGCCGCCGGACGCTCCTCGAGGCGATCCCCTTCTTCACCGGCTATGCGGTGGAGATCGGGCACCTGATCGACGCCACCGAGCGGGTCGGGATCGAAGGCCTCGGCCAGGTCGACCTCGAGCGGCGGGTCCACCGCAACCAGGAGCTCGAGGGCCTGTCGAGGATGTCCTTCGTCATCCTGCAGGCGGTCATGAAGCGGCTCGAGGAGCGGCGCAAGGCGCGGCTGTTCGCGGAGCTCGGCTCGACGATGAAGCTGCCGCGCTCGGGCAAGGGCCGCCTCGGGCTCGAGGTCATCGAGCTCGCCGACCAGGAGCGGCCGCCGATGATCCGCATCCCGGAGTACCTCGAGCGCCGCCACGCCCCGGGCCCGGCCGAGACGGCCGACGCGGGCCGGGCGCCCGAGCCCGAGCCCGCGGCCCGCTAGCCCGACCCGTCGCGCATCGTGGCCTGGTCGGTCGTCTTCGCCCCCGATTCGTTCAAGGGGTCGCTCACCTCGGTCGAGGTGGCCGACGCCCTGGCCCGCGGCTGGAGCCGGGCCCGGCCGGACGACGTGCGGCTGTTGGCGCCGCTCGCCGACGGCGGCGAGGGGACGCTCGTCGCGATCGAGGCCGCCGGCGGCTGGGAGGCGCAGACGGTCCGGGCGACGGACCCGATCGGGCGACCGGTCGAGGCCCGCTGGCTCCGCTCGACCGACGGGCGACGCGCCTTCGTGGAGCTGGCCGAGGCGTCCGGGATATCCCGGCTGCACGCCACGGAACGGGACCCGCTGGGGGCCTCGACGTTCGGAACGGGCGAGGTCTTGCTCGCCGCGATCGAGGCGGGCGTGCGGCGGATCACGCTCGGCATCGGCGGGAGCGCGACGAACGACGGCGGGGCGGGGATCCTGCGGGCACTCGGCGTGCGGTTCGATCCGTCGTCCGGAGCGGCCGATCTCTCCGGCGTCGATCCGCGCCTCGCCGAGATCGAACTGCGGATCGCCTGCGACGTGACGAACCCGCTGCTCGGCGAACACGGAGCGGCGGCGACGTACGGGCCGCAGAAGGGCGCCGATCCCGACCAGGTCGCCGAGCTGGACCGGCGCCTCGGGCGGTACGCCGATGCGCTCGAGGTGGCGGCCGGTCGGACCGAACGCGATTCGCCGGGGGCGGGCGCGGCCGGCGGCACCGGGTTCGGTCTGCTCAGCCTCCGCGATCGTTTCCGCTCTCTGGAGCTCGTGCCGGGGATCGAGCTCGTCATGGACGCGACCGATCTGTCCGGGAAGCTCGCCGGCGCCGACCTCGTCGTCACCGGGGAGGGCCGAGTCGACGCCCAGACGGCATTCGGCAAGACGGCACTCGGGGTCGCCCGGCGGGCCGCGGTGGCCGGCGTCCCGTGCGTCGCGGTCGGTGGCGGGGTGACCCCTGAGGGAATCGCCGCCCTGGCCCCGCTCGGCGTCGTCGTGGTCCCGGTCGCGGAGGGACCGGGGTCGGTCGAGGAGGCGATGGCGGCGGGTGCCGCGCCGGTCGAACGCTGCGCCGAGCGGATCGCCGCGCTCATCGGGCTGGGGGCCGGCCTGCGGTGACCGCACAGATGCCCGACTCGGTCGTCTGGAGCGGCCGGACATGGCAGCTCGTCGGACACGACGGCACGGGCCTGTTCAACCCTGCGGAACACGGCATCCCGCCGGTCCCGTTGTCGACCGCGAACTGGCGCGGTTACCTCTGCCACTACGACGCCGACGGCGGCCGTCTCACCCTCGCCCGTCTCGAGGTCGGGGCGCCGCCGGAGATCCTCGCCCGGGCGGAGGCCGGCGATCCGCCGCAGATCGGCGGGGTCGGCCCGACCTTCACTCCGGGCAGTCCGCTGTTCACGTACGCGCCGAGCGACCTGCTGGTCCCGTTCACCGGCCGGCTGCTGCTCGGCGACCGATTCATCCGGCGCCTCTACGTTCACATGGGGTTCCATCCGGCCTGGAAGTACGAGCAGGTCGTTGAGCTGGAGGTCCGCGAGGGCGTCATCGAGTCGGCCCAGGACGTATCGAAGACCTATGCGGAGATCCGGCGGCAGGAGACCGGCGCGACGTCGGCCGCCGGGAGCGCGCTGGGTCGCATGACGGCCTGGCTCCGTCGACTGTTCGGCCGATCGGACGGCGGCGGTGGCTGAGATGGCGTCGGATCCGCCCCGCCCGGCGAAGGCGGCCGGCCTCGCGAAGGCGGCCGGCCCGGCCCGGCCCGCGCGACCCGCGCGTCGGCCGAGGAAGCGCCGGTTCAGCGATCCCGGCGCGAGCTACGCGAAACGGCTCGAGCGCTATCGGCCGGGTCTCGTGCGGTTCGTCCTCGAGCGCCTGGCCGGGCTCTACGGACGCGAAGCATGGCAGCGGCGACTCGACCCCACGAGCGAGCTGATCCTCACGATCCTCACCCAGAACAGCGCCGACACGAATGCCGAGGTCGCGTTCGAGGCGCTCCGCCGCGCCTATCCGAGCTCGCGGCCGCCGGAGGCGCATCACCCGGGCAGCGGCTGGGGCGGCGTCGGCCTGCCCGAGGCGCCGCCGCCGGACTGGGCTGAGGTCGAGTTCGCCCCGATCGAGGAGCTGACCGACGTCATCCGTCCCGGTGGCCTCGCCAACCAGAAGGCGCCGCGGCTGCAGGCGACGCTCCGGACGATCCGCGAGGAACGCGGCAACTACTCACTCGAGTTCCTCGCCGACATGACGGCCCTCGAGGCCCGTGCCTGGCTCACGCAGATCAACGGGATCGGCAAGAAGACGGCATCGATCGTCCTCCTGTTCTGCTTCGGGCAACCGCTCTTCCCGATCGACCGGCACGTCGAGCGGGTGGCCCGCCGAGTCGGGCTGCTACCGGCGAAGACCCCCATCGACGAGGCCCACGACCTCTTCCTCGGCTTGCTCGAGCCGGATCAGATGTACGAGGCCCACGTCAACCTCATCCAGCACGGTCGACGGATCTGCCACGCGCAGCGCCCCGAACACGAGCGCTGCCCGCTGATCGACCGCTGTCGGTTCGTCAACCCGAAGGCGCCATGACCCTGGCCCTCCGCAGCGCCGGAGCGGCGCCCGCCCCGCGCCCGCCCGCCCCGCGCCCGCCCCGCGCCCGCCCCGCGCCCGCCCCGCGCCCGCCCCGAAGAGGCCTTCATCGACCACGCTGGTCATCTCGCAACAATCGAGCGTGAAGGAGTGAGAGTTCGCGTCTCGAAGCGCCGATTCGCGAAACCTCCACGCTCAGCTGTGGGGAAACGAGCACCCTGGTCGATCAGATCGAGGCACTCCCGGCGCCGGGGCCCGACGCCGGAGCCCAACCGCGGCACGCGCCCCGGTCGCCCTGGGCGCCTCATTCACCAGGCTGGTCATCCCAACACATTCGAGCGTGCACGACCTCGAATTCGGGCTCCCGAGGCGCCGATTCACGGATCGCTCACGCTCACCTGTGAGGAAACGAGCACCCTCCTCGATCAGGCCGACGCACGCATGAACCCCGCGTAGTCGAGATAGGGCGAGGGACTCCTCCGGCCGTCCAGGCGACTCGGGCGCAGCCACTGCCGGCGACGCGAGCGAGGATCGATCAGGGCGAGGCCGCGCCCTCGGCTCGGCGAGTGCCCGGAGGCGATGCATTCGGCCAGCCGCGCCGCCCGCACCGGAAAGGCAACCGCCAGAAGTTCCCTGTTCGAACCCAGCCGGTCTTCGTTCACGTCCGTCGCAAGGAGCAGCAGGGAGCCCACCACTGCCCGCGGACGCCAGCCCAGCCGCCGCGCCGCAGCCCATGCTTCTCGCTCGTACCACCCAAGCGTCCGCTCGATCTGACCGAGGTCGTGGAGCTCCGTCTTCACCTCGATGACGAGCACGAGTCCGGTCGAGGGGTGGTACGCGAGCACGTCGATCCAACCCCGCGAGCGATCGCCGCCGACCTCGACCTCGCGGGCGACCTTCCAGCCCGCTGCCGCCAGGCGCCGCTCGACGTGTCCGACGCACCGCGCGTGCGCAGCATCACGCTGCAAGCCCCGGTCGCCGAGGAACGGGCGATCCACCGCGACCGTCAGCCGTGCGCCCATCGCTTCCAGCAGGCGCACCGCGGTCTGGAACGTGAGCCTCCCGAGCCGGCGCGTCTCCACCGCCGAGACGAGCGATTGGGACACTCCGGCGCGGCGAGCGAGCTCAGCCTGGCTCCAGCCGAGGGCCGTTCTGAGTTCGAAGACGGCTCGGGCGATCGTGGCGATCGCTTCGAGGTCGGAGCGACGTCGAGACACTGGACCGTGATACCGCGGAGCGGTTGTCTGCCGATCACTCGCGCCTTCGCGTGGGATCACCGTGACGACGATCAGCCACAGGGGTCGTATCTACACACTTGAACGTGGACTCCGCGAGAGCGCGCACCTGGCGGATCGATTGTTGGCCTCCTCCACGCTCACTTGTGCGGAGCCGACCAGCATGAGCACCTGGCGGGGAACGGGAGGCGGGGAACCGGAGGCGGGGACCGGAGCGGGGAACCGAACGTTCCGCAGCGTCGAGGCGCCACGGGCACTCCCTATACTCGGGGCCATGCTGAGCGGCGCGGCGGCAGGCTACTTCGGCGAGACGGCGCCCCGCATCCTGCTCGTCGACGACGATCCGAACCAGCTCGTCCTGCTGGCCGACCAGCTCCGCGCGGACGGCTACCAGGTCCAGACCGCGCGCGACGGAGACGAGGCGTTGCGACGGCTTCGGGCCGCCTGGCCGGATCTCCTGATCATCGACATGATGATGCCCCGGATGGACGGGTTGACCCTCGCCCGCGAGGTCAAGGGCCAGGCCGACCTGCCGATCATCGTCCTCTCGGCGATCGACGCGGGCGATTCCAAGGCGGACCTCCTCGAGGAGGTCGCCGAGGACTACGTCACGAAGCCCTACCACTACCCCGAGCTGCGGGCCCGCATCAACCGGGTGCTCCGCCGCCTCGGCGACAAGGTCCCCCGCCAGAGCCTCGTCCTCGGGCCCGACCTGACGCTCGACCTCCACCGTCGCGAGGCGACGGTCGCCTCGAACCAGGTCCAGCTGACC
>DASTEU010000002.1:0-2104 GCA_035709325.1 Candidatus Limnocylindrales bacterium
TCGGCCGGCGTGGACCATCTGCTCGCCCGCGGTTCGTTTCCGCCCGGCATCGTCCTGACAAATGCCCGTGGCGCGTACGGCCGGGCGATCGCCCAGTACACGCTCGGGGCCATCCTTCGCGTCGCCGAGCAGGTCGACGCCCGGACTGCCCTCCAGCAGCGGGGGACCTGGCCGGCCGGCGAGGACGACTTCGTCGGGCGACGGCTCGCCGGCAGGACGCTCGTCATCCTCGGCTACGGCGGGATCGGCCGCGAGATCGCCCGCGTCGCCCGGGTCTTCGGGATGCGCGTGATCGCGGTCAAGGCCCGGCCGGAGGAGCGGATCGACCGCTCGTATCGGCCGGCCGGGACCGGCGATCCGGACGGCACGCTGCCGGAGCGGATCGTCGGGCTCGTGGGGCTGCGCGAAGCGGTCGCGGAGGCCGACTACTTCTCGGTAACGCTGCCGGGCGGCCCGGGCAGCCGCGCCGTCGTGGACGCCGGCGTCCTCGCGGCTCTGCCGGCGCACGCCTGGATCGTGAGCACGGGTCGGGGCACCGTCATCGACGAGGCGGCCCTCATCAGGACCCTCGAGGCCGGGGCGATCGGCGGGGCCGTGCTTGACGTCTTCGAGACCGAGCCGCTCCCCTCCGACAGCCCGCTCTGGCGGCTCCCGAACGTCCACATCACGCCCCACGTCGCGGGCGGCGGGGCCGGCCCCGAGATCGCCGGCCTCCTGATCGAGAACCTTCGCCGGTTCGGGGCCGGCGAGCCGTTGCTCAACCAGGTCGATCTGCAGCGAGGGTACTGAGGGTGACCACGAACGGCCACGCGATCGAGCGGATCGAGATCTTCGTGATCCGGCACCGCCTCAATCCCCGGACCGGACCGTCGATCGCCCTGTCCTCGGAGCACGCCTACGCGCTCGTCAAGGCGACCGACGGTGACGGTCGGGCTGGCTGGGGCGAGACGTACCTCGTGCCCGGCGTCGCCTCGATCCTCGAAGACACAGCCCCGGTCCTCGTCGGGCGCCGGCCGGCCGACTCCATCGCGCTCAAGCGCGACATCCGTTGGTCGGCCGAGCACGCCTACGCGGCATCGGCGCTGACGATCGCGGTCGAGGATCTCGCCGCTCGCCAGCTCGGCATCTCGATCGCCCAGTGGCTCGGCGGCGCCGTGCGATCGCGGGTCCGGCTCTACGCCGCGAGCGGCGGCTACATCGACGGCGTCGACCCGGCCGACAGCTGGCCGGCCGAGGTCGAGCGGATCCGGGACTCGGGCTTCACGGCGATGAAGTGGCGGGTCGGGCGCCACCCGATCGCCCACGAAGCCCCGCTCCTCGAGCGGATCCGTGGCGATGTCCCGGACGACTTCGCGATGATGGCCGACGGCAACGCGGGCTACACCCTGCCCCGCGCCATCGAGATGGGCGGCATCCTCGAGCGGCTCGGCTTCATCTGGTTCGAGGAGCCGATGGTCCAGCGACCGAACTACGCCCGCTACGACGAGCTGTCCCGGGCCCTCTCGATCACGCTCGCGGCCGGCGAGGCGCTCGAGACCCGTGGCGAGGCGATCGACTTCCTCGCCCGCCGGGCGGCCGACGTCATCCAGCCCGAGCCGGTGATCTGCGGCGGCGCCGGCGAGGCCCTCTGGATCAGCGAGCTGGCGGCGGCCCAGTCGACGATGGCGATCCCCCACACGTCGAACTCGGCGATCGGGATCGCGCTCGCCCTCCAGGTCATCGCCTGCCTGCCCGATCCGACCCGCTCGCCGGCCTCCGAGGAGCTGTTCCTCGAGTACGGCGTCGACGACAACCCGCACCGGTCGGGTCTCCTCCAGACGCCGCTCGAGTTTCGTGACGGCTGGGTCACGGTCCCGACCGGACCGGGCCTCGGGGTCGAGATCGACGAGGAGTACGTCCGCGGCCACGCGACCGAGACCCGGGTCGTGGGGGCCCGAGCGGCCGCAGCCGGCTGACGCGTGGGCAACAGGGCGGTTCCTCGCCCAGCCGCCGAATCTGAGATCGGCCTGGCCGCGGCGCTCGAGGTGCTCGCCCGGCTGCCCGGGGCTCGCCTGACCCGCGGCGCGGACGCGTCGTGGCTCGCGAGTGGCCGGCCGGTCTCGAG
>DASTEU010000003.1:0-4679 GCA_035709325.1 Candidatus Limnocylindrales bacterium
GATCTCCGTCCGCTTCGAGAGCGACGTGGCCCGCCACGCGGGGAACGCCGCGGCGGCGGCTCGGACCGCCGCATCGACCTCCTCGACCGAGGCGAAGTCGACCTCGCGGGCGAGCTCGCCGGTCGCCGGGTCGTAGACCGGGCCGCTGCGCCCCGAGTCCCCGGCAACCGACCGGCCGCCGATCCAGTGATGGACGCGCTCGGTCGCGACCGGCGCCTCCGAACGGGACGAACCCGGCTCTGCTACCTGCGTCATCGGAGACCTCTCATCGTCGTGCGGGCGGGGTGCGGCGAGACCGGCCGCACCGCGAGGCGAACAGATTACCCCGTTGTCGCCGGCTCGGGCGCCGGGCGTTCCCGGGCGATCAGCAGGACGACGCCGGCGACGCACATGACGACGATCGCGAGATCGAGGACCTGCTCGGTCCGGAACGGGCCGGCCACGACCGGGTCGCGCCAGGTCGACGCGACGATCGCCCGGACGGCGGCCCACAGGGCGAGCGCGATGAGGAACGAGCGGCCGTCCGGGCGGCGGGCCGCCGGCACCGCGAGGACGCCGAGCATCGCGACGAGGACGAGCAGGCTGCCCAGGCCCTCGTAGACCTGGCTCGGGTGGGACGGAGTCGCAGGCGACAGCGAGCCCCACGGACCCGGGCCGAGGAACGCGGTCGCGAGGTCGCCATCGAACGGCTGGCCCTGGCCGCGCCCGCCGAACACCATCGCGAGTTTCCCCGCGGCGAGGCCCGCCAGCAGGGGCAGCGTCGCGATGTGGAACCAGCGCCCGACCCTGCCCTCGACGAGCGCGGCGACGAGGCCGCCGGTGAGCGCCCCGCCGACGACGCCGAGGGTCAGGGCCAGGCTGCCCACACCGGGATCGACGATCGCCGCTGGCCGCGCGGCGAAGAAGTCGGGATGGAGCAGGACGTAGCCGAGACGGCCGCCGACGACGGCCCCCGGCACGGCCCCGAGGACGACGAAGAGCACGTCGTCGCCCCGGAGATCCATCGACCGGGCCCCGATCCCGGCGAGGACGATCGCGGCGAGGATCGCCGCTGCGACCGCGATCGTCTCCCAGCGAACGGCGCCATCCCCGATCCGCAGGAACGGGTCGAAGTCGAACGCGATGACGGCGGTCGGCACGGTGCGGGTCAGTGTAATGGCGGCGCCTTGCGGCTCGCCGCCCGACCCGGTCGGCGCGGCGGCTGTCAACTGGCCGACATCGTCGCTGTCGTTCGACTGCTCACGCGGCGGTCTCGCGCGCGACGATGATGCACCGGTCCGCCGCCGGTTCCTGGGGGATCCGAGCCGCGGAAGACATGCCCGTCGCATGTCGGGGGGCAGACTCTGGGGGGTGGTCGAGGCCGGGGGGTCTTCGACCAGGATCGGTGCGTCCGGCCCTCGGGGGGACGGGCCGGGCGCCCGGTCGCACACGAGGGACACCATGACCCAGGCCGACGTGGCGCCGACCACTTCGATCACGGTCCGATTGCTGGGACGACTCGAGCTGAACGTCGGGGCCGTGCCCGTCCGCCTCGCCGGCCGCCACGCCCAGGCGCTTGCCGCCCTCCTCGCCCTCCGCCCCCGCCCGCGCCTCCGCGACGCGATCGCCGCCGACCTCTGGCCGGACTTCGAGGGCCCGTCCGCCTCGTCGCTGCGGCAGGCGCTCTGGCTCCTACGGACCGGCCTGTCGGCCAGCGGCATCGAACCGGATCGGGTTCTCGAGGTGGGCCCCGAGACCCTGGGCATCCGGCCCGACGTCCGCCTCGACCTCGACATCATCGCCTTCGAGACCCTGGCGAGTGCGGGCGCGCCCGGCGCCATCGCCGCGATCGAGATCTACCGCGGCGACCTGGCCGAGGGCCTCGGGCACGAGTGTTTCGCCGCGGATCGCGAGCGGTTGTCCGATCGGTACGAGGACGCGCTGGCGACGGTCGCCGAGGCCCGCCTGGCGGCCGGCGAGGTCGAGGGCGCCGTCGACGCGGCGACGCGCCTCCTGCTGCGCGACCCGCTCCGCGAGGAGGCGCACGCCGTCCTCATCGCATCCTACGGCCTCACCGGCTCGCGCTCGCAGGTCGTCCGCCAGTATCGCCGGCTCTGCGAGATCCTCGAGGGCGAGCTCTCCGTCCGGCCGCTACCGGAGACCGACGCGGTGTACCGACTCGCGATCGACCGCACCGTCGCCCGCTCGGCGGAGCGCGCCGCGGCGCTCGGCCTGCGCCGCTCGCCGCTCGGTCGGCCCGTCCTGGCCCGGATCATCGCCTGACCCACACCTTTCACCGGGCCGGCCGATCCTGACCCGGCCGGCCCAGCAACGACGAGGCCCCCGGCTCGCCGGGGGCCTCGTTGCGTTCGCAGGATGCCCGGAATCGAGAAGCCCGCCGGCGGAGCCGGCGGGCTTCTGGCACTCGTTGCGAGGTTCAGCTAGGGGGCGGTCACCTCGATGGCGATGGCTTCGGTGGCGATCGTCGCGCCGCCCGACTCGCCGACCGCGAGCGCCCCGAAGAGCGACTCGTCGGTGAGGAGCAGGAGGCCGGTTTCGGTCGGGTTCGTCCCGTCGGGCCCCGCGTCGCTGACCGTCACGGCCTTGGCGGCGCCGCCGTTGATGAACGTCCCGAAGTTGCCGAAGTCGAAGGTCGCGTTGTAGCGATCACCGCCCGGGATGATCGTGGTCTCGACGAAGTCGGTCACCGCGCCGCTGTTGTACCAGTCGGCGGCCAAGACGAGAACGTCGATCGGTTCGCCGAGCGCGTCTTCGCCAAGCCCGACCTGCTCGCCGCAGATCGTCAGGACGGTGTTGCCGCTGTTCGTGGCATGGATCGTCGGCCAGAACACCGTCGACGACCCGTCGGACAGGTTCTGGGCGAACGTGAAGTTGCGGCCGTCGGCGAGCGCGCCGCTGTTCGAAAGGTCGAAGTTGAAGACCGCATAGTCGAACGTGCCGTCCTGGTCGATATCGAGGTCGAACTCGAACAGGGCCGGTCCATTCGCATGGACCTGGCGGTCCCACGTGTTGACCGCGAACTGGAGAGCGACCGGCGAATCGCAGCCGAGGTCGTTGATCCCGTCGAGGGAACGGACGCCGACGTATCGAAGGTCGACGTCGGCGAGGTCGTCGCCGATGCCGGTGTCGGGGTCGTTCGGGCTCGTCGCGATCAGGCTGAAGCTGCCGACCCACGAGCGGCCGGCGCCGCCGTTGGTCAGGGTGATCGAGTCGCCCGGCGCAGCGCTCGTGGCGCTGGCCGTCACGGCGCTCGACTTGCGCGGCAGGACCTGCCACGGCAGGTGGATGTCGTTGGCGTCGCCCGCGGCGTCGAGCCAGACGTAGCCGTCGTACTCGAGCAGCTGGAGGGCGGCGGCACTGGCGCCGAAGTTCCCGGAGTCGAGCGTCCACGTCCGGAGCGCGCTCGCGGTGATCGAGAGCGTGACCTCGAACGTCGCGTCGGCGTTCGGGGCCACCGTCACGCTCGGCACCGAGGTGCTGACCGCGACGGCCCCGTTGCTCGCGTCATTGGCGAAGCGGAACGTCGACGACAGGTCGTACGTGATGGAGCCGCCGCCGTAGTTGTGGACCGTCACGTCGCGGGTGACCGACGTATCGGCGGTCACGTCGTGGAAGCCGAAGCTGAGGGCCGCGGTCGGGGCGTTCGAGTCCCAGGCGGCCGCCTGGGTCCCGTGGGCCCGGTCGACCCGGACCTCGCCGCCGCCGATCCGGGTGATCGGGGCCAGCTCGCCGTTGAACTCGACGGGCCGATTCATGATGTCGGTGAAGCCGGTGTTGATCAGCGCGGCCTTGATCTCGAGCGGGCCGCGGCTGCCGTACGCCTCCATGAGGAGCGCGGCGGATCCCGCGACCATCGGCGCTGCGCCGGAGGTCCCACCGAACGAGGTCGTCTCGGTGCCGGTGCCGACCTCGGCCGAGACCGAGGCGCCGGGTGCGCCGATCTCGGGCTTGATCAGGTTGTGATCGTTGTCCGGCCCACGCGAGGACGAGCCGACCATGTGCATGATGAGCGGGATGCCGTTGGCCGGGTCGAAGCTGACCCGGGCATTGGCGCCCTTCATGGCGGTCGCCACCGACTGACTGACCATGTAGCCGGGGATCGCGGCGCACAGATCGTTCGGGCAGTCGCCGAGCGAGCCGTCGAACGGATCGCCGGGCGTGACCAGGCCGATGACGCCGATCGCGCCGTCGCCGGCGGCGATGTTGGCGATCTTGAGACTGAAGTTGCAGACGCCGCGATCGACGAGCACGACCTTGCCGGTCAGCGAGCCGGCGGCGAACGGATCGCACCCGAGCAGGTTGCCGCCGGCGCCGTCGCCGAACTGGACGGGAACGTTCGTCAGCGCGAAGTCGAGCTCGTGCGACCAGCTCTGGTGCACGGCCTCGCGAGGCACGAAGGTCGCGCCGCCGTCGGTGCTCAGGAGCATCGCGAAGCCCAGGGACGACGGAACCGCGGTCTGGGCGACCGAGAGCGCGCTCGGGGCGGCCGCCGGCGTGCCGGTGACGTAGGGCTTGTCGCCGCTGTTGCCGGCCGACGCCACGACCAGCGTGCCGGCCGTCGTGGCGACGGCAGTCGCGAGCGAGATCGAGTCGTCGTCGGACTGGCCGTACGTCGAACCGATCGACATGTTCACGATGTCGGCCCGGTCGTTCGTGAGGCCGTCACCGTTCGGGTCGAG
>DASTEU010000004.1:0-2449 GCA_035709325.1 Candidatus Limnocylindrales bacterium
TCAACCCGGCGGTCCCGCCACCGGCGGGACCGCCGCACACCAGCCCGACTGAGGGACCGTGGCCCGGTACATCGTTCGCCGCCTGCTCATGGCGATCCCGGTCCTCTTCGGCCTGTCCGTCGTCCTGTTCGCCTTCGTCCATCTCCTGCCGGGCGACCCGGCCAGATCGATCCTCGGCCAGCACGCGACTGCGGCCTCGCTGGCCCGGCTGCGCGAGTCGCTCGGCCTGGACCGGCCGCTCCTCGAGCAGTACTTCCTGTACCTCGGGGACCTCTTCCAGGGGGACCTCGGCTCGAGCCTCGTCAACGGCCGCCCGGTCCTCCAGGAGTTCATGCTCCGCTTCCCGGCCACGATCGAGCTGACGCTCGTCGCCCTGCTCTTCGCGGTCGGCCTCGGGATCCCGCTCGGACGGCTGGCCGCCCGCCACGCCCAGCGCTGGCCCGACGGGCTCGTCACGATCATCTCGCTCCTCGGCATCAGCATCCCGATCTTCGTCCTGGGCCTGACGCTCCAGTTCTTCTTCAGCGTGCAGCTCGGCTGGACGCCGGTCTCGGGCCGGATCGACCCGCGCCTCGGGATCGACTCGGTGACGAACTTCATGCTCGTCGACACGCTCATCGCCGGCGAGCCGCAGGCCTTCGTCGACGCCGTGCTCCACCTGATCCTGCCGGGCATCGCCCTGGGTTCGATCCCGCTCGCGATCATCACCCGGATCACCCGGGCCGCCGTCCTCGACGTGGCGAACGAGGACTACGTCCGAACGGCGCGCGCCAAGGGCCTGACCGAGCGCCGGGTCGACAATCGCCACATCATGCGCAACGCCTGGCTGCCGGTCACGACGGTCGTCGGCCTCCAGGTCGGGGGCCTGCTCGCGGGCGCCGTCATCACCGAGAGCGTGTTCGCCTGGAACGGCGTCGGCCGCTGGGTCGTCGACGCGATCCGCAACCGCGACTACTTCGTGATCCAGTCCTCGATCCTGATCTTCGCCCTCGTCTTCCTCACGGTGAACCTCATCGTCGACATCCTCTACGCCTACCTCAACCCGCGGATCCGGTACACCTGATGGGTGCGACCGTCGCCGCGCCGGCCATCGCCGCCCAGGACCGGGCCAGCCGCGGCCTGTGGCACGACGCCGCCCGGCGCCTGCTCCGCAACGGCCCGGCGCTCCTCGGCCTCGGCCTCGTCAGCGCGTTCGTCGCGGCCGCCGTGCTCGCCCCGGTGATCGCCCCGTACGACCCGATCGCGGGCGCCCTCGTCGATCGGCTCAAGCCGCCGAGCCCCGAGCACTGGATGGGGACCGACCTCCAGGGCCGCGACGAGTTCACGCGGATCCTCTACGGCGCCCAGGTCAGCCTCCAGGTCGGCGTCGTGTCGGTCTTCCTCGCGCTCGTCATGGGCGGAACGCTCGGCGCGATCGCCGGCGCCGCGGGCGGCAAGGTCGACGCGACGCTCATGCGCGTCACCGACGTGCTGCTCTCGATCCCGGGCATCCTGCTCGCGATCGGAATCGTCGCCTGGCTCGGCCGCGGCCTGCCCCAGATCATGCTCGCGGTGGCGGTCACGAACGCCCCGATCTTCGCCCGGATCCTGCGCGGCAGCCTGCTCTCGCTGCGGACCGCCGACTACGTCGTCGCCGCCCGCTCGATCGGGGCGCCCGGCAGGCGGATCCTGCTCCGGCACATGCTCCCGAACGCGCTCACGCCGCTCATCGTCGCTGCGACCCTCGCCCTGGCGACCGCGATCATCGACGTCGCCGGCCTGGGCTTCCTGGGCCTGGGACCGCCCGACCCACGGACCGCCGAGTGGGGGACGATGCTGACCGACTCGACGAAGTTCCTGCGCCAGGCGCCGCACCTGCTGTTCTTCCCCGGGATCATGATCGTCCTGACCGCCATCGGCTTCAACCTGCTCGGCGACGGCCTCCGCGAGTCGCTCGATCCCAGGCTGAAGCGGTAGCGGCCGGCATGCCCCTCCTCGCGGTCCGCGACCTCGTCGTCCGCTTTCGAACCCACGAGGGGACGATCCATGCCGTCAACGGCGTGTCGTTCGACCTGGAGCCCGGCGAAACCCTCGGCCTCGTCGGCGAGTCCGGCTGCGGCAAGAGCGTCACGAACCTCGCCATCATGCGGCTGTTGCCGAAGCCGGCCGGACGGATCGAGGGCGGCAGCGTCCTGTTCGACGGGCTCGACCTCGTCCACCTACCCGAGAGCGACATGCGCGAGCTGCGCGGACGCGACGTGGCGATGATCTTCCAGGATCCGATGACGAGCCTCAATCCGGTCCTGACCGTCGAGGAGCAGATGGTCGAGACGATCCGGGCCCATCGCCAGACGACCCGCGATGAGGCCCGCAGGCGGGCGATCGAGCTCCTCGAGATGGTCGGGATTCCGAAGGCCGAGGGCCGCCTCCGCAACTACCCCCACCAGTTCTCGGGCGGGATGCGCCAGCG
>DASTEU010000005.1:0-6706 GCA_035709325.1 Candidatus Limnocylindrales bacterium
TCACCCGGTCGCGTGCCCCCCGCGCGATGGAATCGCTGCAATCGGGAGCCCGAGCGCTTCACGCCGTCCTGACCCGGCCGTCGCGCGCCGCCGTGCTCTTCGGCTCGACCGCGTCGCTGACACTCCTTCCGGCACTGGCCCTGACGACGAGTGTCCGCGCCGTCGGCGTCGAAACCGACGTGGCGAGCGTTTTCGCCGTCTACCTCGGCGGCAGCGCGATCGCGTCGGTCAGCCCGACGCCCGGAAATCTCGGGGCCGTCGAGGCCGCGTTGACAGCCGGCCTCACTGCGATCGGCGTGCCGATCGGATCCGCGATCGCCGCGGTCCTCGTGTACCGATTGGTCACGTTCTGGCTCCCGGTCGTCCCTGGGTTCCTGGCATTTCGCTGGCTGCAGACGAGGAACCTTCTCTGATCCCCCGCCGGCGTGATCCCCGCCGGCGGGAGCATCGGCCCTCGACGTGACGTGCGGGGCGGCGGACGCCCCCGGCGGCACGTCAGGGCTCGCGACGGTCAGGACAGAACGACGAGATCGGTCGTGACCGGGACCGGGTTGGCCAGGATGTCGCGGACGGGCGAGGTGTCCTGGACGTACTGGCACAGCTCCTCGAGCTGCTCGGGTGAGGCGTTCGGCGAGCGGACCCAGCTCTTCGCCCGGATCGCGCTGAACCCGGCCCGCGGTCCACCGAGGCCGAGGAAGCGGTGGAGGTCCAGGTCGCCCTCGACCTCGTAGCGGAGCTCCTCGAGCTCGATCCCCTTCGCGGCGGCGTTGTACGCGTAGCCGACGGCGTAGCAGAACGCCAGGGCCTGGAGCACGAGCTCGACGGCATTCGGGCCGGCATTCGTGCCCAGGAGGACGGGCGGCTCGTCGCCGATCAGCTCGAAGGCGCTCGGCCGTTCGGATGTCGTCGCGCCGGCGTGTTCGAACTCGCGGATCTGGCCCCTGTTTCGGCCGCCCGTCTCCCACGAGCTGCGAGCGCGGAACGTGAACTTCGCGAGCGTGGCGTTGCCCTGGACCGCCCCGACGGTCGCGACCAGGCGATCGACGTCGACGCCGTTGCGGTTCGTGATGGTAGCCATCCCATGCCTCCTGCCGGTGGACTCCGGCGCTGCGTGATGCGGTCGCTTGGCTGGGACGGGCCTCGCCACGAAGATATTCCGACGACCGGGCCGGGAATAATCAGACGGGCTCGGACGTCACACAATGGCGCGCATTCGCGCGCGCACGGCGCGCACTCGGGAGGCAGTGAGCGGGTGATGGCGAGGCAGGTCGAGGCGACGGCCGGCGAGGCCGGCGGGGTCGCCGACGGCCTGCCCACGTCCGGCACCCGGCGGACACCCTTCGCGGACGTGGCGCGCATCCACCTCGATCGGCTGTACGGCTTCTGCGTCCGGCTGGCGAACGATCCGACCGACGCCGAGGACCTCGTCCAGGAGACACTCCTCCGGGCCATGCGGGCATATCCGGGCCTGCGGGATCCGGATCGGGCAAGGGGCTGGCTCTTCGCGATCGCGACGAACGCCTGGCGTGACCTGGGTCGCGCCCGGGGTCGCGAGGTGCGAACCGTTCCCTTCGAGGGTCTCGATGCCGAGGGTGACGAGTTCTCGCTCTTCCAGACCATCGCGATCGAGGATCCCTTCCCCTACTCCGACGAGCTCCACCTCGACTTTCTGCGGCTGTTCCGTGACGACGACGTCAGCGAGGTTTTCGGATCGATCACGCCCGCCTTCCGACTGCCGCTCATCCTGACCGTCGTCCATGGCTTCTCGTGCAAGGAAGCCGCGGCCATCCTGGAGATCCCCCTGGGCACGCTGCTCTCCCGGCTCCACCGAGGCCGCAAACAGCTCGAACGCGGGTTGTGGGACTACGCGGTCGCCAACGGGCTGGTCACGACCACTGACGAGGAACGACGATGATCGACTGCCGCGAAGCCGTTCGCCGGATGTGGGCCTACCTCGAGCATGAGCTCGAGGCGAAGCCCGTCTCGGAGTTCGAAGCGCATCTCGAAACGTGCCAGCGCTGCTGTGGCGAGCTCGAGTTCAGCCGCTATCTCCGCGAGATGGTGGCCGAGAAGGAGGCGCCGCCGGTACCACCTGAGCTGCGGTCCCGGATCGAGATCCTGCTGGCCCAGGGCGAGCAGTCGTCCGGGAATGCGTCGTGACCGACCTGAAGTTCCACGTCGAGGGCGACGACCTGCTCGCGCAGGACAGCATCCGATCGGTCGTCCGTGAGACCTACGCGGCCGTCGGCCCCACCGACCGGCGCGTGGCCGAGCGCTTCTACACGGCCGACGAACTCGCCGGGCTGCCCGATACGACCGCCCGACTGGCGCTCGGCGTCGGCAATCCGGTCCGACATGCCGCCCTCCGTCCGGGCGAGGACGTGGTAGACCTCGGGTCGGGAGGTGGGATCGACTGCATGCTCGCGGCACGGCCCGTCGGCGCGACGGGGTCGGTCATCGGCATCGACTTCCTGCCGGACATGGTGGCGCGGGCGAGCCGCGCTGCGGCCGAGGCCGGGCTCACGAACGTCCGCTTCGTCCAGGGCCTGATCGAGTCCCTCCCGCTGGCGGACGCATCGGCCGACGTCGTGATCAGCAACGGCGTCGTCAACCTCTCGCCGCGAAAGGCCCGCGTGCTTGCGGAGGCCTTCCGCGTGCTCCGGCCCGGCGGCCGGCTCGCGATCGTCGATCTCGTCCTGGAACACGATCTGCCGCCCGATATCCAGACCCACCCCGCGGCGTGGGCCGGTTGTCTCTCCGGCGCCCTCTCGGAGGTTGCCCTCTACAAGGGCGTTCGCCGGGCGGGTTTCCGCGACGTCTCGATCGAGCCGCTGCACCCGTTCGGCATCGCCGAGTGCGCCCTGTATCCGATCTTCAGCGACGCGCTGCTCGACCTCCTCCGCGAGCGACTCCCCGCCGACCGCCACGACCGCGTGGCGACGGCCGTCCTCGTCCGGGCCCGCAAGGCGGCCGACGGCGAGGCGTTGCCCGGCCGGGCGCGCTGACGGGAATATTCCGCGCCCGATCCTCGTCTCCACCCTCGAAGACGGCGCCTGCCGACCCAAGAACGTGGAGACCACCGTGTCCGAAACCATCGTGGCGCCACCGGTCGACGTGGAGTCGCTCCGCGCGTCGATCCGATCCGAATATGCGGCGGTGGCCAGCGAACCCGAGCGGGGCTTCCACTTCCATACGGGCTACCGCCTGGCGGCAATCCTCGGCTATCCCCAGGAGTGGATCGAGTGGCTGCCCGCCGGCGCGGTCCGCTCGATGGCGGGGACAGGGAACCCGCTGGGGCTCGGACGGGTCGAGCCCGGTCAGCGCGTCGTCGACTGCGGCTCGGGCGCCGGCGCGGACGCCCTCATCGCCGCCCGCTTGGTGAGCCCGGGCGGGGAAGTCATCGGCATCGACATGACCGAGGAGATGCTGGCTGCGGCAAGGGCCAATGCCGCCGCAGCGGGTGTGTCCAACGTGGAGTTCCGCCACGGGTTCCTCGAGCGTCTCCCGGTCGCGTCGCGATGGGCCGACGTCCTCATCTCCAACGGCGCGCTCAACCTCGTGCCGGACAAGGCCGCGGCCCTGCGCGAGATGTACCGAGTCCTTCGCCCGGGCGGGCGCCTGCAGCTCGCGGACATCGTCCTCGACCGGCCGGTCTCTGCGTCCTCCAAGCAGGACGTCAGTCTCTGGACCGGCTGCATCGCGGGCGGCCTGCTCGAGGACGAACTCCGGGGCCTCCTGGCCGACGCCGGATTCGTCGAGGTCTCAGTCGTACGCGGCGGGGACGTCTTCGCCGGCGCCCCCCAGCACTCGAACGCCGCGGAGTTCGGGACCCGCGGCGTCGGGATCCGGGCGCGGCGGTGACCGGCGGCCCGCTCGCCGATGATCAGCCGCGGAGCAGCCGGGCGATGGCCCGGATGATCAGCGCGGCCGTGAGCCCGGCGGCGAGCAGGAAGACCGGACTCGGATACGGCTGGGGAAGGGCTCGGAACGAGGTGCCCTCGGGGCCGATCTCGAGGTAGCCGATCGGGTCGGCCGCCACGCCGCCACCGCCACCCGATCCGGACGCCGGCCCAGCGGGCGGAGCATCGGCGCTTCCCCCGCCGCCCCCGAATCCCCAGCGGACTCGAGCCACGGGGATGACGGTCAGATCCTGCCTCGTGACCGGCTCCCCGAACACGGACTGGACGCCCGCCCGGGCGCCGACCAGCTCGGCAAGGCGCTCGAGGAGCCTGTCGGCGGCTGTGCCGCGAACGTGCGGCTCTGGCTGCCCGTCACGAGTGTCGTCAGTCGTCATCGTTCCTCTCCTGTTCGTGCTGTCCAGGCGATTGCCGCGGGAATCATCGCGGCTCCTTCCGGTCGGATCGGGCGGCCGGTGGATGGCTCTCGGTCATGCGCAGCAACACGACAACGCCCGAGGCGGCGGTCACCGCCGCGACGATCCAGACGGCCGCTGGCGTCCCGAGGCGGTCGGCGATCAGGCCGGCGAACAGCGCGCCGACGGCGAACCCCGCGTCTCGCCAGAAGCGGTAGACGCCAACCGCCGATGCCCGCCACGAAGGATGTGCGACGTCGCCGACGACGGCAAGGAGCGTGGGGTACACCATCGCGGTGCCCACCCCCAGGAGGAGCGCAGCGAGGGCCCATGGTCCAATGCCGCTCACGGCCGGAACGAGCGCGAGCGCCATCGCCTGGAGGAGCATGCCGCCGACGATGAGGCCCTTGCGGCCGCGTCGATCGGAGAGGGCCCCGGTCACCAGCTGGCCGACTCCCCAGACGGCCGGGTAGAGCGCTGCGAGAGCCCCGATCTCCGCCAGGCTCAGGCCCGCCGCCGCGTAGAGGATCGGGAACAGTCCCCAGGCCAACCCGTCGTTGAGGTTGTTCACGAGTCCCGCCTGGCTCGCCGCCGAGAGGGTCCGGTCCCGGGCGCTCGTCCGGACGACGACCTGGCGGGTCGTGAGACCGGCGGCCCCTGCGTCGCGGCGATCGGCTGCCGACCCCTCGTGTCGGGCATGACCCCGCGTCTCGCCGACGAAGAACGCCGACAACCCGAGCCCGATCGCGGCATAGGCGAGACCGAGGAAGAACGGCGCCGGCCGCAGGCCCGCGGACTCCGCGATCAGTCCGGTAGCGAACGCGGTGACGGCGACGGCACCGTAGCCGGCGGCCTCGTTCAGGCCCATCGCGAGTCCGCGCTGCCGCGGCCCGACCAGGTCGATCTTCATGATGACGGTCGTCGACCACGTCAGGCCCTGGTTCAGCCCGAGCAGCACGTTGGCGAAGACGACCCACTCCCAGGTCGGCGCCCAGATGAGCAGGAGCGGCACGGGCAGGCCGACGACCCAGCCCGCGACGAGGACCGGCTTGCGGCCGTATCGGTCGGACAGGGCTCCGGCGACGAGGTTCGTCACCGCCTTCGTGAGCCCGAAGGCGACGATGAACGTCATGGCGGACGTCAGGGCCTGGAGCCCGAAGACCTCGGTTGCAAGGAGGGGCAGGATGGTCCGCTCCTGGCCGACCATGCCCCCGACGAGCGCGTTGACGGCCACGAGCAGGAGGAACTGGGACAGGTTCGCACCGAGGCCGAGGCGCGGTTCCGACCGACCCGCCGGCACATCGGGGAGCCGCTCCGTCACGTCCCGGGCCGACCGACGATCGCCACGAGCGGCCGTCCGGCGCGGTCGGCCTCGATCGTCGTCGCCGTGAAGCCGGCCGCGCCGACCGCCGCGCCGACCACCCTGGCGATTCGACTCGCCTGCTCCGGACCCGGCGGCTCGTAGAACAGGTAGAGGATCCCTTCGGGGGCGAGGGCGCCACGGAGCGCCGCCAAATCGGCGGCGGCGTCGCGCACCCAGAAGAGGTTGATGTTGATCGCGAAGATCCTGTCGAACGTTCCTGCCGTCAGGTCCGCCCGATCGAGCGACGTCGTCTCGAGCACCACTCGGCCGGCGGCGACGGCCGCGGCGTTGTGCGCGCGGGTCGCCGCGATCGCCGTCGCCGACCGATCGATCGCGGTGATCACGCCCTCCGCCAGCCGTTCGACGATGGCGGCCACGGCCACGCCGGTGCCCGGTCCGATCTCCAGCACGCGATCGCCCGGGCGGATCTCCATCGTCTCGAGCGCCCACGCGACTCGGGCGGGCAGCGCCGCGTTTCCGCGCATGCTCACGTGTACCTGGCGACGAGCCGCCCGACGACTTCGGCAACCCGTCGGCGGAGCTCGTCGGGCTCGAGGACCTCGGCGTCCGGACCCAGGCCGACGACCGCGTCGACGGCGACCTCGATCGTGTCGAACCGGAGGCGACACCGAACCCAACCGTCGGCGTCCGCCGGCATCTCCTCCTCGACCCGGCCGAAGCGCCAGCCCCATCGGGCCCGCTCGAGGGCCGCCGGGGCGATCCGGACAAGCGCCCGGAACGTGGGCAGCATCGCCTCGTACTCGGCCCGCGATCCGGCCCACCACGTCGCCAGGTCGAAGCCGGCCGGCCGAACGGCCGGCGCATCGAGAATCCGCACGTCTCGGATCCGCGACGCCCGGTAGGTACGGATCTGGTCTCCGACGCCCGCAACGAAGTACCAGGCGGAGCCCTTGGCGACGAGGCCGAGCGGGTCCACCTCGCGGTCGACCGTCGATTCGTCGAAGGCCCGCTCGTACGTCATCGCGACGCGCCGCCCGCGGCGGAGCGCCTCCTCGAGCGTGGGCAGGAGC
>DASTEU010000006.1:0-2504 GCA_035709325.1 Candidatus Limnocylindrales bacterium
CACGCCCTCGAGACCGATCCGGTGGCTGCCTTCGGCGGCATCGTGGGCGTCAACCGCGAGCTGGACGGCCCGACCGCCCGGGAGATTGCCGCAAACTCCTACGAGGCGGTCATCGCGCCGGGCTACAGCCAGGCCGCACTCGGCATCCTCAAGGCCAAGGCGGGCCTCG
Source organism: Candidatus Limnocylindrales bacterium (assembly GCA_035709325.1). Lineage (GTDB taxonomy): Bacteria > Chloroflexota > Limnocylindria > Limnocylindrales > CSP1-4 > CF-46. Next base: position 170 of record DASTEU010000006.1, read on the forward strand.
AGATCCTCGTCGTGCCGCCGAACCCGACCGAGGGCATGCGCGACTACGGCATCGCCAATCTCGACTTCAAGCGGGTCGCCGGCGGCCTCCTCGTCGAGAGCCTCGACGAGCTCGGCCTCGATCGCGGCCGGCTGCAGGTCGTGACGAAGCGGCGGCCGACGCTCGACGAGCTCAACGATCTCCTCTTCGCCTGGCGGGCCGTCCGCCACGTCCGCTCGAACGCGGTCGTGCTCGCCCGCAACGGGGCGACGGTCGGGATCGGGGCCGCCCAGGCGAGCCGCCAGGTCTCGGTCGAGATCGCCCTCCGGCGGGCCGGCGACCGGGCCAAGACCGCGGTCCTCGCGAGCGACGCCTACTTCCCGTTCCCCGACGGGATCCAGCTCGCCGCCCAGGCGGGCGTGACCGCGATCATCCAGCCCGGCGGCTCGATCCGCGACGAGATGGCGATCGAGGTCGCCGACCGCCACCACATGGCCATGGTCTTCACGGGCAAGCGGCATTTTCGCCATTGAGCGGACCGCTGACCCGGGCCGGGCGCGGACAGCTCTATCTGGTGAGGTAGGCAGTTGGAACAACTTCTCGCACTCGAAATGGTTCGCGTTACCGAGGCGGCGGCGCTGGCCTCGGCCCGGTTCATGGGCCGGGGCGAGAAGGACGAGGCCGACCTTGCCGCGACCGAGGCGATGCGCCGGACGATGGACGAGATCGAGTTCACCGGCCGGATCGTCATCGGCGAGGGCGAACGCGACGAGGCGCCGATGCTCTACATCGGCGAGGAGGTCGGCCAGCGGACGCCGGCCGGCGTCGACGACCACCCCGAGATCGACATCGCGGTCGATCCGCTCGAGGGCACGAACCTCGTCGCCCACGGCCAGGCGAATGCGATCACGGTCCTCGCCGCATCCGAGAAGGGCGGCCTGACCCACGCCCCGGACACGTACCTCGAGAAGCTCTGCGTGGGCCCGATCGCTGCCGGCAAGGTCGACATTCGCGTCTCGCCGACCGAGAACCTCCACCGGATCGCCGAGGCGCTCGGCCGGCGCGTCAACGACATCACCGTCGTGATCCTCGAGCGGCCGCGCCACGACGACCTGATCGCCGAGGTCCGGCGGGCCGGTGCCCGGATCAAGCTCATCAGCGATGGCGACCTCTCGGCGGCGATCAGCTGCGCCGTCTCGGGCACCGGCGTCCATGCGGTCATGGGCATCGGCGGCGCCCCCGAAGGCGTCCTGACCGCGGCCGCGCTGCGCTGTCTCGGCGGCGAGATCCAGGCGCGCTTCCGGTACCGCTCGCCCGAAGAGCGCGCGCGGGGAGCGGCGATGGGCCACGGCGACGAGGACCGGGTCTACGCGACCGAGGAGCTGGCGTCGGGCGAGAACCTCGTGTTCGCGGCGACCGGCGTGACCGGCGGCGACCTGCTCCAGGGCGTCCGCTTCTTCGGCGGCGGCGCCCGAACGCACTCGCTGATCATGGCCTACCAGACCAAGCAGATCCGCTTCATCGACACCGTCCACATGTTCGACCGCGACCGGCCGCCGTCGGTCCGGCTGTAGCGGGCGGTCAGGTCAGAGCGGTCAGGTCGGCTCCTTCTCGAAGGGGGTCCAGCCCGGGCCGTCCCAGCGGGCGACCGCCCGCACCGCGCCCGGGCCTTCGGCGCGTTCGCGGCTGCGGCGCGCCGTTTCCACCGTCTCGCTCCAGCCCGGTGGCACGAGGCGCGGGGCGAGGTCGGCCAGCGGGGCGAGGACGAAGAGCCGCTCCCCGGCGAGGCGATGCGGGACGACGAGGTCGAGGGGTTTCGACGGGTCGGCCGATCGCGCCTCGCCGGTTCGCTCCACCCGGACGCGGGCCCGCCCGAACACGAGCAGGTCGAGGTCGAGCTCGCGCGGACCCCAGCGGGCGCGATCGCGACGACCGAACGCACGCTCGAGCCGCTTCAGGGCGACGAGCAGGGCGAGCGCGCCGGTCGCAGGATCGGGGCCGGCCGGGACGTCGAGCGCCACGACCGCATTGTGGAATGCCGGCTGGTCGGCGACGCCGACAGGTTCGGTGAGATAGAGGCGCGAGACACCGGCCAGCCGGACGCCGGGCAGGCCGCTGAGGGCGTGAACCGCCGCGGCGAGGGTCGCCGCGGGATCGGCGAGGTTCGCCCCGAGGCCGACGTAGGCCCGGACCCGCCGGCTCAGTGCCGGACCTCCGCTCGGTAGACTCGCTGCGTGTCCGGTGTCGTCGTCCTCATCCTCCACCCCGGGGCGCGGCCCGGCGCCGGACCGCTCGAGTGCTGGGTCGCCGCGGCCCGTGGCCGAATCGCCGAACGCCACCGAACCGCGTTCCTGGC
>DASTEU010000007.1:0-3259 GCA_035709325.1 Candidatus Limnocylindrales bacterium
AGACGAGGCCCCGATGTACTTCGACGAGTTCAAGCACCAGCTGCCGGACATCGATCCCGGCGAAACCCAGGAGTGGCTCGACTCGTTCGACCAGCTCGTCGAGCAGGAAGGCGAGGCCCGCGCCCGCTTCCTCGTCTACAAGCTCCTCAAGCGGGCCCGCCAGCTGCACGTGGGCCTTCCGCCCCTGACCCAGACCCGTTACATCAACACGATCAGCCCCGAGCAGGAGCCGTTCTTTCCCGGTGACGAGCGGCTCGAGCTGCGGATCCGGCGGATCATTCGCTGGAACGCCGTCGCGATGGTCCTGCGGGCGAACAGCCGCTTCGCCGGCATCGGCGGCCACCTCGCCACGTACGCTTCGGCCGCCTCCCTCTACGAGGTCGGCTTCAACCACTTCTTCCGGGGCAAGGACGACGGCCAGGCCGGCGACCAGATCTTCTACCAGGGCCACGCGGCGCCGGGGATCTACGCGCGGGCGTTCCTCGAGGGCCGCCTGACCGAGGAGCAGCTGGACCACTTCCGACGCGACACGGCCGCCGGCAAGGGCCTGCCCTCGTACCCGCACCCGCGGCTCATGCCGGATTTCTGGGAATACCCGACGGTCTCGATGGGCATCGGCCCGATCAGCGCGATCTACCAGGCCCGGTTCAACCGCTACCTCCAGAACCGCGGCCAGCTCGACACGTCGAACTCGCGCGTCTGGGCGTTCCTCGGCGACGGCGAGATGGACGAGCCCGAGTCGACCGCGGGCCTGTCCCTCGCGTCGCGCGAGGGCCTCGACAACCTGACGTTCGTCATCAACTGCAACCTGCAGCGCCTCGACGGCCCGGTCCGCGGCAACGGCAAGATCATCCAGGAGCTCGAGTCGGCATTCCGCGGCGCCGGCTGGAACGTCATCAAGGTCATCTGGGGCCGCGAATGGGACGAGCTCCTTGCCCGCGACGTCGACGGGCTGCTCGTCGAGCAGATGAACAACACGCTCGACGGTGAGTTCCAGAAGTTCTCGGTCGCCGGCGGGGCGTACATCCGGGAGAAGTTCTTCGGGCCAGACCCGCGACTGCGCAAGCTCGACGAGCACCTCTCGGACGACGACCTGACCAAGCTCCGCCGCGGCGGCCACGACTACCGCAAGGTCTACGCCGCATACAAGGCCGCCACCGAGTCGCGCGGCGCCCCGACGGTCATCCTGGCCAAGACCGTGAAGGGCTGGACCCTCGGCCCCGGCGTCGAGGCCCGCAACATCACCCACCAGGCCAAGAAGCTGTCCGAGGCGGAGCTCAAGATCTTCCGCGATCGACTCGAGCTGCCGATTCCCGACACGAAGCTCAAGGATGCGCCGTACTACCACCCCGGCCCCGACTCCGAGGAGGTGGAATACCTCCGCGAGCGGCGCAGGGCGCTCGGCGGCGAGATCCCCAAGCGGGTCATCCGCTCGAAACCGCTGCCGAAGCCGTCGGAGAACGTCGACAAGGAGTTCGCCGGCGGGTCCGAGACCGCGGTCTCGACCACGATGGTCTTCACCCGGATCCTGCGCAACCTCATCCGCGACAAGGAGCTCGGTCCGCGGATCGTGCCGATCATCCCCGACGAGGCCCGGACGTTCGGCATGGACCCCCTGTTCAAGGAGGTCGGGATCTACGCCGCTCTGGGCCAGCGCTACGAGCCGGTCGACTCGGACCTCGTGCTCTCGTACCGCGAGGCGGTCGACGGCCAGGTCCTCGAGGAGGGCATCACCGAAGCCGGCTCGGTCGCCAGCCTGCAGGCTGCCGCGACGTCGTATGCGACCCACGGCCACCCGATGATCCCGTTCTACATCTTCTACTCGATGTTCGGCTTCCAGCGGACCGGCGACCAGATCTGGGCTCTCGCCGACGCCCGCGGCCGGGGCTTCCTCATGGGCGCGACCGCCGGCCGGACGACGCTCGCAGGGGAAGGCCTCCAGCACGACGACGGCCACTCCCACATCCTCGCCTCGACCGTCCCGAACGTGCGGGCCTACGACCCGGCCTACGCGTACGAGCTCGCGGCCATCGTCCGCGACGGGATCGAGCGGATGTACGTCGCGGGCGAGGACGTCCTCTACTACGTCACGCTCCACAACGAGAACTACGCGCAGCCGAAGAAGCCCGGCGACGTCGACGAGGGGATCATCCGCGGGATCTACCGGTTCGCCGAGGCGCCCGCCCTCGGGCGCAAGGCCCACCGGGCCAGGCTCGTCGGGTCCGGCTCGATCCTCCAGCAGGTCGTCGCCGCCCAGGGCCTCCTCGCCGAGAAGTTCGGGATCGCCGCCGATGTCTACTCGGCGCCATCGTTCCCGCTCCTCCGGCGCGACGCTCTCGCGGCGGAGCGCTGGAACCGCCTGCACCCGACCGAGACGCCGCGCGTCCCGTTCGTCTCGACGATCCTCGGCGCCGACGGCGGGCCGATCGTGGCCGCGACCGACTGGCTCAAGGCCCTTCCCGACATGGTCTCGCGCTGGCTGCCGCCGTACTACGTCTCCCTCGGCACCGACGGCTTCGGACGGAGCGGCACGCGCGAGGACCTGCGGTCGCTCTTCGAGATCGATCCGCCCAACATCGCGGCGGCGACGCTCGTCGAGCTGTTCCGCTGCGGGGCGCTGCCCGCCGACAAGGCGGCTGCGGCGATCGGCGAGCTCGGCGTGGACCCGGAGAAGCTCGACCCCGTCCTGCTCTGAGATCGGCGACCCCCTTTGGGCCGCTGCGCCGCGCGACGTCGAGGCGGCCGGCCGCCGTCACGTGCCTGATACGTCGGGGGTCGCTCCTGTACGACGGCCGCTCCCATCGCCTCCGTAGTGTCGCGACATCGACCGGGGGGACCCCAGGCACGAAGGAGATTTGGATGGGACACGACCACGACCAGGACATGGACCCGGGCCACGGCGAGCCGGGCCACGTCCACGACGAGCACTGGACCAAGCAGAACATGCGGATCGACAAGGACACCGACGCGACCTACCGCACCGGTGACGCCTACACGACCGACACGACGGTCCGCCGCGACGACACCGCCCTCGAGAACGAGGAGGGTGGCGCCGAGGCGATGGGTGCCGGCGCGGGTGCCCTGGGTGGCGCCGCGGTCGGCATGGCCGTCGGCGGCCCTCCGGGAGCCGTCGTCGGTGGCGCGATCGGCGCCGTCGGCGGTGCGGTCGCCGGTGAGGCGGCCGAAGGCGACGACGAGGCCGGCGCGGGTGCCGGCGGCCTGGCCGGCGGTGTCGCCGGGGCGGCCGTCGGTGGCGCTC
>DASTEU010000008.1:0-8853 GCA_035709325.1 Candidatus Limnocylindrales bacterium
TCTCTCACTCACGGCCGCGGTCGTGACACTCGCCCTCGCGACGAACGTCGTGTTCGCCGCGTCGGATCGAGGCGTCAGGACGATCGGCGACGAGATCGTGATCCCGAACACCATGATCCAGGCGACCATCCGCTTCCAGCCTGGCATGATTCGGGTGACGAGCGGCGACGAGGTCACCTGGACCCACGATGATCGGACGACGGCCCCGCACACGGTCACGGTCGTCGCGGAGTTCCCCGAGCCGACCGCGGACGGAATCTTCGGCTGCGCCGCCCCCGGCGAGCCGTGCGACCTGGCCCTGACGGCCCACTTCGGGGGCGGGTTCAATCCTGTCGTCGAGGTCGGCGGACCGGGCCTCGATGCGCCCGGCGATTCGCTCTTCTTCGGCGACGATGGCTCGATCTCGGCGGACGTCACCGCTCCGGCGGGGTCCCGGCTGCTCTATCTCTGCGCGATCCATCCCTGGATGCAGGGCGAGATCGTCGTCAACTGAGCCATCCGACGCAACTTGGAGTGGCCGGGCTGCCTGGGAGTCCCGGGACCCGGCCACTCCCGCGTGTCACCGGTGCCGTCGGTGGCACGGCTGCGGGGCACGCCCCGATTCCTGTCACGAGCCGTCAGATTCGACGATCATGATCGCTCGATCGACGCGGAGTCCGGGAGTCCCAAGCAGTGCCTCGCCCGCAACCGGTGCCCGATCGAATGGACATCCTGGTCGTCCCGGCCAATGACGCCACCTGGGAGGACCTGCGCGCGATCTTCGGCGATCGCGGGTACGCGGCCTACTGCCAGTGCCAGAAGAACAAGCTCCGCAGCTGGGCGGAGTGGAGGTCGCTCCAGGTCGCCGGTCGCATGGAGCGACTGCGGGCGGAGACCCACTGCGGCTATCCGAGCGCTCGCACGACGAGCGGCCTCGTCGCCTACCTCGGCGGCGAGCCCGTTGGCTGGTGCGCGGTCGAGCCCCGGACGGCCTACCCCCGCCTGCTGCGCACGACCGTCCCCTGGAAGGGCCGAGACGAAGACCCGTCAGACGAGGGCGTGTGGTCGGTGACCTGCTTCGGGACGCGGGCGGGGTTCCGCCGCCGCGGCGTGATGCGGGCGCTCACTCGGGCCACCGTCGAGTACGCCCGGCAGCGAGGCGCGCGGGCCCTCGAGGGCTACCCGATGCTCACCGATCCGGGCCAGGAGGTGACATGGGGCGAGCTGAACGTCGGCAGCCGCAGCTGCTTCGCCGAGGCCGGGTTCGAGGAGGTCAGCCACCCGACCCTGAGGCGCGTCGTGATGCGGATCGACTTCTAAGGGACGGCGCGCTCAGCCGGGCCCGTCCGAACCGCACGTCCACTCGACCGTGCCGGCGAGTTCCGCGAACTCGCCCGTCGCCTCCGGCGCCCGCGTATCACGGATGAGACCCTCGAATCGTCCCGTGCCCCCGTCTGCGGTCCAGTCGAGCGCAAGAATCGAGGTGTTGTCGGCCATGAGCCGTGTCTCGGATGCATCGCCCTCGACCCGTCCGATGATGAGTTCGAGGGCCTTCTCGTCGGCTCGGACCGGCTCCCACCGATCGCCGACCGACAGGTAGACGCCGACGAACTCCCGTTGGTCGATGTCGGGCGGGGCGGCGGGATTGTCGGGGAAGATGTCGAGCCGCAGGTTCGGGTCACCAGAAACCTGGAGTTCCCTCGCGCCGTCATCCATCGCGCACGTCGCGCGAGCGGAGCCGGTGGTCGCGCGCGGGGAGGACAGGGTGACGGTCACGTGGCCGGTCGTCGCCTGCAGGGTCGGGCGGGACGGGCCGAGGTTCTGACCGGCCAGCAGTCCGAGCCCGATGGCGGCCACCAGGAGGGCGATGGGCCGCCCGCGTGGGACGATCGCGGGCAGGATCGCGAGCAGCACGAGCCCGCCTCCGGCGAGCGTGATCACGAGCCCGCTGTAGTGCTGCCACCAGATCCAGTCGAGGTAGGCGCCGGCGCCGGCCCCGGCCAGGAAGAGCAGTCCGGCGACGGTCAGCAGTCCTCGCCGCCGAGCGATCAGCGACTGGCGCGGATGCGGCGTTGCACCCTCCACGTCATACCCCTCTCGTGATCGTCCGGCACCGCCAAGCGCGCCGGCTGACGACACGACGCGCGACGCCTCCGCCTGTGACGAACGCTTCGAGGACGTCCGGGCGAGGACGCTGGGTTACGGCAACCGCGGCGCTACGCTGGGTGGTGGCACCGGCCAAGTTCGGAGTCCAAGGTCGAACTCGGCGGCGTGGGTCAGCCCGCAGCCCGGTCGTCTTCGCCTTCGGACGGTTCGGACGGTTCGGACGCCGCCGCCCGTTCGGTCCGGCTCAGGTGGCTGGCCTCGACGATCGTCGGCCGGCCGTCGCGGTCTTTCCAGCGGGTCTGGACCCGGATCTCCTCGTTCTCGCCGACGAGGCGGACCACGACGTTGTAGCCCGAGCCGCCGTGCTCGACCGACTCGACCGTCGCCTCGGTCGCCGGGAGCGGGAACAGTGCCAGGACCTCGCCGAGCTTCTGGCGGAGCTCCTTGCTGAAGTCCCCGGTCGCCCGCCCGACGTCCCCGGCGACGAGCGCCTCCGAGAATGCCCGTGCGTGGTCGCGAACGGCCTCGACGTCCAATGCTCAGTCCTCCTGCTTGGGTCGAGATCGTACCCGTGATCATCCTGAGCGTGCCTTCCGATGGCCTCGAGCCGGGTGCAAGTCGACGGTCCCCCGCCACGTGATTCGCGTCAGGGGATACGCTGCCCGCCAAGGGATCCGGAGCGTCGAACCGAACCACCGCGAGGAGCCATCGATGGCCGACGATCATGCTCACCACGACCATGGCGACCACGAGCACCACCACGTCCTCAGCTACGCCGACGCGATCGCGGAGTTCCGCGCCGACAAGGACGAGTTCTTCAGGGCGGCGCCGAACAGCCCGATCCCGGCTGCGGAGCGGGAGGCGTTCGAGGGTCTCCCCTACTACCCGGTCGACGAGTCGCTTCTCTTCGAAGGTCTGACGCTCGAGCCGTACCAGGGCCAGGAGCCGGTCCGGTTCGAGATCCCCACCTCCGACGGCCGGACCCGACCCGCCGAGCGGGCCGGCGTCCTTCGCTTTCCACTCGACGGGACCGAGCAGCGCCTGACCGCCTACATCTTCGAAGGCGGCGATGCAGCCAACGTATTCGTGCCCTTCGTCGATGCCACGAGCGGCACGGAGACGTACGGCGCGGGGCGCTATCTCGACATCGAGCGAGAGGAGGACGGCACGTACTCGCTCGACTTCAACCTCGCCTACCACCCGTCCTGCGTCTACGACATGCGGTTCTCGTGCCCTCTCACGCCGGCCGAGAACCGCCTGTCCGCCCCTATCCGGGCCGGAGAGCGCCTGGCCCTCTAGCGAGCCCCCGATTGCCGGTCGGCCCTGCTCCCGGCGAGCGCCTCCGCCGGGCGCCGCCGGATCGGCGTACCGTGTGCGGATGACGACCAGACGCGTGGCGTGGCGCCGATCCGACGAGTCCCAGACCGACGAGCACTGCACGATGACGCTGCGGGACAGCGGCCTCTCGCTGGTCGGGACAGTGCTCGGGGCGGAGGCCGGGCTGCCGGTCCGGGTCGAGTACCGCGTCCTGGCCGACCGCTCCGGGCTGACGACGGCGGCGCACGTCCGCGACCTGCGCGGCTTCGAGACGCGGACCGTCGTCCTCGAGCGCAGCGCGAAGGGCGCCTGGACGGTCGACGGCGCCCCTGCACGCGCCCTGCGCGGCTGTACCGACGTGGACCTCGGCTGCAGCCCGTCGACGAACACGCTTCCGGTCCGCCGGCTCCGGCTGGCGATCGGGGCGGAACGAACGATCCAGGCCGCGTGGGTCCGGTTCCCGGAGCTGACGGTCGTCAAGTCGGCCCAGTCGTACACTCGGCTCGACGAATACACGTATCGCTACGCGAGCGGCGACTTTTCGGCGGAGCTGACGGTCGACGACGACGGCCTCGTCGGCGGGTACGCGGTCTGGCGACGGACCGGTTACGCGGTCGGCCCGGACGACACGGAGCCGCTCGACTCGCACCGATAGCGGCGGGCGCGCAGGGCGGATTTTCGAGCGTGCGTTCCTACCCGGGTTCGGGTTCGGGTTCGGCGCCCCGCACGTCACCCGCGTGCGCGATGTGCTCGAACTCGCGCCACATCACGAGGACGAGCACCGCCGAACCCACGAATCCGAACCACAACGGGGCCGTGATCCCGTAGACCGCAGCCAGGGCACCACCGATCGGCGTCCCGACCACGAGGCCGCCGACGATCGCGACCCGGTAGACCCCGGTCACCCGCCCGAGGACGGCGTCGGGCACGGCGCGCTGGCGGACGACCGTCGCGGTCGTGCCCCAGACGAAGGCATGGGCACCGAAGACGACGAGGGTCGCCAGGGCCACGGCGGCCGACGTCGTGATCGCGAGCACGAGGTGCGTTGCGGTCTCGATCAGCAGCCCGACGCGCAGGATGTCGGCGAGCGAGAATCGCCGCTCCAACCGCCCGTACGAGGCGATCCCGACGACCCCGCCGGCCGCGACGGCGGTCGTCAGGAGGCCGAACCCGACCTCGTCCATCGCCAGCTGGTACCTGGCGTACAGGACGAGCACCGACCACGCGGCACCGTACGTGATGTTGAACGCGAAGATCGTCAGCGCCAGCGTTCGCATCGGCGGGTGGCCGAACAACCAGCGGAGGCCTGCCGCCATCTCGGCGCGCAGGCCGCTCCGCGGGTCCCGCCCATCCCTCGCGGCAGTCACCACCCGCGAGACGAGGACCGCCCCGAGAACGAAACAGACCGCGTTCGCGGCAAACGGCAACGCCGGGCCGAGCGCGAAGAGGAACGCGCCGACGGGCGGCAGCAGCAGCTGGTTCGTCAGGAGGAATGCGCCCTGCATCCGGGCGTTGGCGATGCCGAGATCCTCGCGCGCGACGAGGCCCGGCAGCAGCGTGCTGCTGGCCGAGTCGGCGAAGGTCTCGGCGGTGCCCAGGACGAACAGCGCCGCGAGCACCAGGGCGATGTTGACGACCCCGGTCGCAATCGTCGCGACGAGGACGACGAGTACGAACGCTCGGCCGATGTTGACGACGATGACCAGCCGACGCCGGTCGAGGCGATCCGCCGCGGCCCCGCCGAGGACGCCGAACAGCAGCACCGGGAGGTACTCGCTCAGGAGGGCCATCGAGACCAGGAGCGGATCGCGGGTCTGCGAAGCGACGAGGAGCGGTCCGGCCGACAGGATGACGCCGTCGCCGATGTTGTTGACGACCGAGGCGGACAGGAGCCAGCGGAAGCTCCGGCCGAGCCGAGCCGGCAGGATGGTCTCGACGATCCGACCCGCGAGCCCTCGCACCGGCGGCAGGATAGCAGCCGCCCGAGGGCCCGACGGAGCCTCAAAATGTCCCGCGGCCGACCGCCCGACAGGGCCCCTCGGCGCGGCCATTCCGGGCCCCATGGCCCTAGGCCGGGCCGGCCCCGGCAGACGACGCTTCAACGACATGGAGGTGTCGCAGATGCGAGTGCTGGTCGTCTACGAATCGATGTTCGGAAACACGCGGGCTGTCGCGCTCGCGATCGCGGAGGGGATCGCCGAGCGCGTGCCGGTCGAAACGTTCGAGATCGGGGACGCGCCGGCCGTGCCGGCCCCCGACGTCGACCTGCTGGTCGTCGGCGGGCCGACCCACGGTCACGGTCTGACGACCGAGAGCAGCCGGGCGGATGCGGCGCGGCGAGCCGGGAGTCGCCTCGTCTCTCGCGGTGCGGGAATGCGCGAGTGGATCGGGGGCATGCTGCCGGCGGCGAGGCCCGTCACGGCCGCGGCCTTCGACACGCGGATCAAGGGCCCCGAGTTCCTGTGGGGGTCCGCGGCGAAGGGCGCGACGAAGCTGCTCACGACGGCCGGGTTCCGGGTGCTGCCACCGAAGAGCTTCCTCGTCGGCGGCCCGACGGGCGACCTATTCGACCGGCTGGACGCCGAGGAGCTGGACAAGGCCCGGGCGTGGGGTCGGGAGCTCGCGGCGGCCGTCGCCGGAGCGCCGGTGGCTGCCGCCCGCTGACCGGTTCCGGGCGGGAGCCGGTCGCCGTCGGCTGTTGCGAGGGTCGGCGACCGACGATCGCTAGACTGGGCGCCTGCCGATGTCGATCCGACGTTTCTATGACCGCTGGCCCCAGTACAACCGGCGCCTGACCGAGGTGGTCGGTGCCATGTCCGATGCCGATCTGGCGATCCGCTCGGCGCCCGTCCGCTTCCCGATCTGGGCGGTCGTCGGGCATACGGCCGCGGCGCGCGTGTACTGGCTCTGCGGCGTGCTCGGCGAACCTGGCGCAGAGGCCACTCCCTTCCCCGATCCGAACGCAGAGGGTTGGGAGGACGATCTCGATCACCCGCGTCGCACCGACGAGCTCGTCCTGGCCCTCGACACGACGTTCGCGATCGTCGAGGACTGCCTCGATCGCTGGACGCCGGCGTTACTCGAGAAAACGGTCGAGCGGGTCTACGGCGATTCGCACCAGGTCCACTCCCGTTCGTCGATCCTGCAGCGGCTCATCACCCACGAGGCATACCACTGCGGGGAGCTGTCGCAGACGCTCGGGATCAACGGCCTCCCCCAGATCGACCTGTGGCGCTCCGACTGACCGCGGTCCCGGGCCGCCGGATCCGCCGACCATGCCGTACGATGCGGGAACCCGCCGCATCGCTCCGGAGGCCCCATGGCAGCTCCAGATCCCGCGCGCATCCCGCTGCTCGCCGTTCTGAGCGCGAAGGACCGGGCGCGGGTCCTCGACCACGCCAAGCAGCGGACGTATGCGCCGGGCGAAACGGTCGTCCGGGAGGGTGATTCTGCGCTCAACCTGTTCATCGTCGCCGGCGGCCGGGCCAGGGTCGAGCGCGACGGCGTCGGCGCGGTCGGACGCCTGGAACCGGGTGATTTCTTCGGAGAGCTCGGGCTCATCGAGCAGCACGGGCGGACAGCCACGGTCGTCGCCGAGGACGAGCTGACGTGCATCCTGCTGCCGGCGTGGGAGTTCCGGTCGCTGCTCAAGGAGCACCCGGCGATGGCCGTGCCGATGCTCGAGGCGGTGATCGCCCGGCTTCACGGCCGCGAGCACCACGGGTTGGGCGGCTAGACCTCCGATCGCGCCGCTGTCGCCGGAATCACGATGACCTTGCCCGTCGCGCGACCCTCGTCCACGTAGCGGAGCGCCTCGACGACATCGTCGAGTGGGAAGCGCCGATCGATCTTCGGGTCGAGCCTGCCCGCGGCGACGAGCTCGGTCAGCGTGGCGACGTCCTCGGCGGCGAACGGCCGCCACCACAGCATCAGGCCGATCGACTTGTCGGTCGCCAGGGAGACGACCGTTCCCACGAGCAGCGCGTCGAGGAGGGTCGCGTTCGTCCCGCCGAGCGTGACGTAGACGCCCTTCGGCCGCAGTGCCCGCCGGCTCCGGAGGAGTGGATGACGGGCCTCCACGTCGAGGATCCAGTCGTACCGCTCGCCCGTCGCGAGGTAGTCGGTCGTCGTGTAGTCGACGACATGGTCGGCGCCGAGCGATCGAACGAAGTCGAGCTTCGCGGTGCTTGTGACTCCGGTGACCTCCGCTCCGCGCGACTTCGCGATCTGGACCGCGAACGGACCGACATTGCCCGACGCGCCGACGATCAGCACCCGGTCGCCGGGCCCGACCGCGCGGCCGTTGCGCAGACGGAGGCCCTGCAGCGCGAGGATCGCCGAATGCGGGAGCGTGGCGGCGGTCTCGAACGACATCGCCTCGGGGACGGGCGCGAACGCCCGCTCCGGTGCGCAGACGGCTTCGGCGAAGGCGCCTGATCCGAACGGGTACAGGTCGGCGAACACGCGGTCGCCGGGCCGGAACCGGGTCGCGGCGGATCCGACGGCCTCGACGACACCCGCCACGTCGCAGCCGAGCCTCGGGTTGCGCGGCCTGCGCAGCCCCAGGAAGAGGCGGACGATCGACGGTTTCGGCGTCAGGCCGTCGAGGTCGGCCCGGTTGACCGACGCCGCCTCGACCCGGACCAGCACCTCGTCCCCGCTGGGCGACGGCCGCTCGATCTCCCGGACCTCGACGACGTCGACCGATCCGTACCGGTCGCGAACCGCGGCCTTCATCGCGCCTCCTTCGCAGCGAACAGGGTGCTCATCGCCCGATGATGCACCGGTCTCGGCGGCCCGTCCCGCGTCGTGCGCGGCTCGGCGCCGATCAACGTCCGCCCGCCTCGGCGAGCAGCACGGCCGCCCGCCGAGCGATCCGCGCCAGCAGCCCGGACTCGAACGCGCCGGCGATCGATCCCTCGACGAACCGATCGGAGCGGACGATCGCGGTGAGCAGGCGGGCGAGGTCTTCGGGTCCCGCCGCGGCGACGGCATCGGGGCGGTCCCGCAGCTCCCGGCCCTCATCGGTTTCGAGCCACGCCGGCCAGGCGAAGCCGATGATCACCCAGCCGCCGCCTCGCACGGCCGCCAGGAACGCCTCGCCCACCGGCCCGAAGACGTAGTAGCCAAGGGAGTGCAGGCCGTCCTTCGGTGGCGGCACCTCCCATCTGCCGAATTCGGCGTCGGCCGATTCGAGGAGAGGAAGGAGATCCGCGAGGACTCGAAGCCGATCGGCGAGCGCCAGCTCCTCGGTCGGCTCGGCCCCCGGGTGGCCGTCGTCGCCAGTCACATGGTCCACGATAGGCGACGCCCGGCCTGCCCGATCGGCCGACCTGCGCGAGAATCCACCCGAACGACGGTGCGGCCGGAACCGGCCAGCCCGAGCACGGAAGGAGCCGCCATGAACTTCAACAGCATCCTCATCGGGTCCGAGGACCCCGCGCGCCTGAC
>DASTEU010000009.1:0-2192 GCA_035709325.1 Candidatus Limnocylindrales bacterium
GAGCTTCGCCGCGGTCTTCTCACCGACGCCCGGTACGCCCGGGATGTTGTCGGTCGGATCGCCTTTGAGGGCCTTGTAGTCGACCATCTGGTCGGGCCGCAGGCCGAACCGCTCGTCGATCTTCGCGACGTCGTACATGACGGTGTTCTCGACGCCGGACCTTGTCGTCATCAGCCGGACCCGCGGCGTGACCAGCTGGAGCATGTCGAGATCGACGGTGACGATCGTCGTCTCGAGGTCCTCGTGCGAGTCGAGCTGGCGGGTGATCGTCCCGATGACGTCGTCGGCCTCGTATCCCTGCATCTCGTAGACCGGGATCCGGAGCGCCTTGACGACCTCGCGGACCTTCGGGAACTGGTCGCGCAGGTCGTCCGGCATCTTCGTCCGCGTCGCTTTGTACTCGGCGTACTGCTCGTGGCGGAACGTGGGGCCGGGCAGGTCGAAGGAGACCGCGAGATAGTCAGGCTGGAGGTCGGCGAGACCGCGCAGGACGATGCTGGCGAAGCCGAAGACGCCGTTGACGAGGTCGCCCTTCGACGTCGTCAGGGGCGGGAGCGCGAAGTAGCCGCGGTAGACGAGCCCGTAGCCGTCGAGCAGCATGAGGCGTTCGGTGGGCACGACCTCAGTGTAGCCGGGGCGCGCTTCCGAACCGAGACGCGACGAGGCGTTCGGAGGCCGAGAACGCCCCTCGAGTCGCGACGGTCAGCCGGCCCCGATCCGGCGGGCGGCGCGACGGGCGAGGAGCAGCGCGAGTCCCGCGGCAAGCACGATCGCCGAGGCGACCGGCAGCAGCGATCCGCCGCCGCCCTGCTCGGTGGCTGGGCCGATGGCGCCGCCGCCCTCGTCGACGCCAGCGGCGTTGTCGCGTTGCGCGCCGCCGCCTGCGCCCTCGTTCTCGGACGTCACGGCGTCCGTCGCGGCCGGTGCGACCGGCTCGGGGATGAGGACACCGCCGCTGCCCTGCAGCGTCTGGCCGTCGTCCGGACCGAAGGCAGGCGCCGCGGACGCCGCCGGCGCGGCCGCGGGAGACGCAAGCGGCGCCGCGCCCTGGCTCGCGTCGACCGAGAAGTACTCGGGTGCGGGCGAGGCGCCCGCGGCCATCCCGCCGAGCGAGAGCGAGGGGATCGAGCTGATGAGCAGGCCGGCCAGGCCGAGCGTCGTCAGGCCGACGCCGAGCTGGCGTGTCATCGCCAGGCGAGGCGAGGCGAAGGCGGCCACGAACCGCCGCCAGCCCCCGGGCCGCAGGCGGGCCGCCTGCTCCGGCGCGATCCGGAAGTCGCGCGGGCGGACGGCGGCCGGGAGCGCCGCCGTGGCCCTGGCGATCGCGATGAGGTCATCGTGGAGCGAGCGGCACTCAGCGCACTCGGCGACGAGCACCCCGGCCCGGTCGCGCTCGCCGTCGGCGAGATCGCCGGCCGCGAACGCGGCCACGAGCAGGGTGTCGTGCCGGGCGTGCCGCTCAGAATCATTGGGCATGCGGCTCAGACGAGCCGGTCGGTCGTCCGGTTCCCGATCAGCCACGGAAGAGCTCCATCCGGTCGGCGAGGCGGTCGCGGAGGGCGAGTCGGCCGCGGTGGATCCGCGATTTCACGGTGCCCAGGGAGACGCCCGTCATCTCGGCGATCTCGGCGTAGTCGTAGCCCTCGACGTCGTAGAGGACGATCGCCGTCCGCTGGTCCTCGGTGATCGAGGCGAGTGCGGCGTTCAGGGCCGTCGTCCGCTCGGTCGTGAGTGCGGTGTGGACGGGGTCGGCTTCCTCGCTCGCGGGCGGCTGCCAGCTCTCGTCCTCGAGCTCCGGGTAGGGCTGCACCGGCCGCCGCTTGCGGGCGCGCTGGGTATCCATCGCGGCGTTGACCGCGATCCGGTTGAGCCACGATTTCACGCTCCCGCCGCGGAAGCCGCCGAGGTTGCGGTATGCGGAAAAGAACGCCTCCTGGGTCACGTCCGAGGCCTGGTCGCGGTCGGGCACCATCCGGACGACGAGCGCGAAGAGCTGGTCCTGGTAGCAGGAGACGAGGTCGTTGAATGCATCGAGATCGCCCGATCGGGCACGCTCGAGCAGGATGAGGTCGCGGCGCTGGACGGGGTCGTCGACGACCGTCGTCGGGCGAAGGTCCTCCACGATCCGGGGGCCCCTCCGAACGGCGATAGCAAGGCGCGGCGAGTCTAGCATCGGGCTGATCGGCCAGACG
>DASTEU010000010.1:0-3815 GCA_035709325.1 Candidatus Limnocylindrales bacterium
GTTCGCGTCGAGGAGCGCCGCCTCCGGCCCGAGATCGTGGCCGGCATCGTCACCGACCTGCTCGTCGAGCACTTCGGGGACTACGTCGATCTGGCGTTCACCGCCCGGATGGAGGAGGAGCTCGACGAGATCGCCCGGGGCGAACGGGCCTGGGTTCCGCTCCTGCGCGCCTTCTACGGGCCCCTCCGCGACCGGGTCGACGAAAAGCGCAAGGAGCTGAAGCGCGCCGACTTCACGACCGAAGCGACCGACGAGGTCTGCTCGCTCGGCCACCCGATGGTCATCCGCCTCGGTCGGAACGGCCGGTTCCTTGCCTGTTCGCTCTTCCCCGAGCACAAGGAGTCGCGGCCGCTGCCCGGCGACGAAGCGCCGCCGCAGGCCGGCGAAGGCGAGGTCTGCCCGCAGTGCGGCGAGGGGACGCTCGTCGGCAAGCGCGGGAAATTCGGCCCGTTCGTGGGCTGCTCGCGGTACCCCGACTGCACCTACATCCGGAAGGAGGGCCCGCCGCCGCCCGAGCCGCTGCCGTTCGAGGTGACCTGCCCCAAGAACCGCGACGGACACCTCGTCGCTCGCCGGGCCCGGCGCACGGGTAACGTGTTCTGGGGCTGCTCGAACTACCCCAAGTGCGATTACACGACGAACTTCGAGCCGGTCGGGGCCGTCCACGACGCGGACGAGGGCCCGGTCGCCCGCAAGGGCGAGAGCGGGATCTGCCTTGTCTGCGGTGCCGACGTCCCGCTCGTCGAGGGCGTCGACGTCGTCGGGGCGCGCCTCGCCGGCGGGCCGCCGAACCCCCAGGCTCTCGCGAGGCCGGCTCGTGGCGCCGGGCGCAAGGGCACGGGCCGCGGCGCCGGCAGAGGGCGATCGGCGACACCCTCGACCCGCACGAACGGCAGCCGGCCGGCCGGCCGCCGGTCGCAACGCACCGAGAGCGCCCCCGAGGCGTGAGCCGGGCGTCGGCGGTCGACCCCGCGCTCGAGCGGTTCCTCCGCGGCCTGGCCGCCCGCGACGCCTCGCAGCACACGCAGCGCTCCTACCGGACCGCGATCGGGGCGTATCTCGACTGGCTCGCCGATCGCGGCGTCGACTGGCGGACGCCGTCCCGGACGGACCTGCGAGCCTACCTGGCCCACCTCGGCGCCCGCGGCGCCCGTAGCTCGATTGCCCAACGCCTCGCGGCGATTCGCTCGTTCCATCGTCACGCCGCTCGGGAGGGATCCGCGCCGGGCGACCCGTGGGGTGCGATCGCGACCCCGCGCCTGCCGCGCCGCCTGCCGCGCGTCCTGGAGGTCGAGCAGGTCGAACGGCTCCTCGCCGCCGTCGACGAGGAGCTCGCCGGCGCGATCGACAGCGCCGGACCGCGTGCCGCCACCGGGGTCGCCCTCGGTCTTCGGGACCGGGCACTCGTCGAGACCGCCTATGCTGCGGGCCTCCGGATCAGCGAGCTGGCCGGGGCCGAGCTCGGGTCCCTCGAGCTGGGGCGGGGCGAGATGCGCGTGCTCGGCAAGGGCCGCAAGGAGCGGATCGGGCTGCTCGGCCGGCCCGCGCGGGAGGCCCTCGCCGCCTATCTCGACGACGGCCGGCCGCACCTCGTCGCCCGCCGCCCGGCCGGCGTCGACGAACCGACCGAGATCTTCCTGAACAGCCGTGGCGCCCCGCTCGGCGTGCGCGGGCTGCGGTATCGCCTCGACGGGCTGCGCCGCCGGGCCGGCCTGCCCGACGGCGTGTCGCCGCACACGCTGCGGCACTCCTTCGCCACGCACCTCCTCGACGGTGGCGCCGACCTGCGGATCGTCCAGGAGCTGCTCGGCCACGAGAGCCTCGCGACGACGCAGGTCTATACCCACGTCTCACCGACCAGGCTGCGCGCCGCCTACCGCGGTGCGCACCCGCGCGCCTCACGATCCGCCGGCCGCCCGTCATGATCGCGGTGTGACCTCGAACCGCGCGCTCGCCCGGGCCGGCCTCGTCGTTTCGGGTGCGTTCCTGATCTCGCGCGTGCTCGGCTGGGTCCGGGTCGTCGTCATCGTCAACACATTCGCCCCGGGCCGCGAGCTCGACGCGTTCTTCGCCGCCTTCCGGCTGCCCGACCTGATCTACCAGCTCGTCGCGGCCGGGGCGCTCTCGTCGGCGCTCATCCCGATCGTCGCGGGGCTCCTGGCGACCGACGAGCACCGGCGCGCCTGGCGCGTCGTCTCGACGGTCACGAACCTCATGCTCGCGGCCCTCGCGGTCCTCGCGATCGGGATCGGCCTCGCCGCGCCGCTCATCGTGCCGACGTTCACCGGCGGCTTCACGCCCGAGCAGACGGCGCTGACCGTCGACCTGACCCGGATCATGCTCCTGAGCCCGGTCTTCCTCGCGCTCGGATCGGTGGCGACGAGCGTCCTCAACGCTCAGGGCCGCTTTGCCGCGTCGGCCGTCGCCCCGATCGTCTACAACCTCCTGATCATCGGTGCCACGGTCATCCTCGCCCCGTCGATGGGCGTCGCCGGCGTCGCCCTCGGCGTCGTCGCCGGGTCGCTCGGCCACCTGCTCGTCCAGCTGCCGGCCGTCGTCGGGCTCGGCTTCCGCTACGACCGCCGCGTCGAGGTGGACGACCCCCAGGCCCGCAAGGCGCTGACGCTGATGGCGCCTCGGGCGATCGGGCTCGGCGCGACCCAGATCACGTTCGTCGTCGTCACCGCGGTCGCGTCGACCCTCGGCGCGGGCGCAATCACGATCTTCAACACGGCCTTCACGCTGCTCCAGATCCCTGTCGGCATCATCGGCGTCCCGCTCGGGGTCGTCGTCTTCCCGGCCCTCTCCCGCGAGGCGGCAAGCGGTCGCGTCGAGGAGTTCGCGGGCCTCCTGTCGCGGGGCCTCCGCCTGCTCCTGTTCGTCATGCTGCCGATCGCCGGAATCGGCATGGTCCTGCGCCGGGAGGTCGTCGACCTGCTCTTCGGCTACGGCGGCTTCGACGCGGCGGCGATCGACCTCACGGCGGCGACGCTGCTCGCGTTCCTGTTCGGGCTCACGGCCCATGCCCTGATCGCGGTCCTTGCTCGGGCCTTCTATGCCCGCCAGGACACGATCACCCCGGTCGTCGCGGGACTCCTCTCGGTCGCCGCGAACACGACCCTCGCGATCGTCCTTGCGACTCCGTTCGGGCTGCCGGGAATCGGGCTGGCGATCGCGTTCGGGGCGTGGCTCGAATTCGCGATCCTGCTCGTCGTCCTCAAGCGGCGCCTCCCGGAGCTGGCGATCCGCCCCGTCGCTCTCGTCGCGATCCGGGCGCTGCTCGCGACCGCCGCCGCGACCGGGGTCGCCTTCGCCCTCCACGGCGGCCTCGCGCTCGTCGGGCCCGACGACCCGGGCAAGGTGGCCGTCGTCGTGCGGATGGTGGTCGTCGGGGCCGTCGGTCTCGGCACGTATGCGCTCCTCGCGGCCGCCTTGCGCATCCCGGAGCTGCCCTCTATCGTCGGGGTCATGGCCGACTTGCTCCGCCGCCCGCGCCGAGCGTGAGCCGGCCGGAGACCACGCTCGATCCCGACGATCCCGCCGCCTGGGACGCCTTCGTCTCGGCCGCCGATCCCGGCTCGTACCTGCAGCTCTCCCCGTGGGCCGCGGTGAAGGCGGTCAACGGCTGGCGGGCGGTCCGCCTCGCCGACGGCGGACGGATCGGCGCCCAGGTCCTCGTCCGGCGGCCGCGGCCGCTGCCGTGGGGCTTCGCCTACGCGCCACGGGGGCCCGTCGCCGGGGACTGGTCGGAAGGTGCGCTCGGCGCGTTCGCCGAGGCCTGCCGGACGACGCTCCGCGAGCGGGCCGGGCGCGTC
>DASTEU010000011.1:0-9685 GCA_035709325.1 Candidatus Limnocylindrales bacterium
GCGCATCCACGACGCGATCCCGCGGCGGAGCCGGTGGGACGCCGCGACCCGCGACGCGGTCGTCGGCTACGCCCACGAGCTGATCCTCGGGCCGTTCCTCGACGACCATCTCTCGGAGCCGTTCCGGGAGCGGGTTCGCGAGCGGCTGGCCCGCGGCTGGGAGGCGGCGGTCGACCAGCCGCGCTACGGGCCGAATTCGGCCGCCGTCCGGAAGGCGCTCGATCGGCTGCGGAGTCTCGGCCCGTCCGATCTCGGCCGGCTGATGAGCATCTCCCTCGCCGCCGGCCCGATCCCCGCCGAGCTGCCGTGGCCGCGCGGCCTTTCGGCTCAGGACGACGACGCGCTGCGGGTCTCGTCGGCACTCGCCCAGCGGGACGCCACGGCGCTCCTTCCCGAGCCGGTGCCGGCGATCGCTCGCCGGGCGCTCGGCCGGGCGATGCACGGGCTCGTCCTGCGCCACGCGTTCCGGCCGGCCGAGCTCGAGCGGGTGCTCGGGCCGTGGCGCGAGGTCCTCGTCGACGCGGTCGGGCCCGCCCGACCGGCCCGCCGGACCTGATCCGTTCGGACAACGGGGCGGCCGCCGCGCGTGGCGCCGCCGCAGGTTCGAACTCCGTCGAGTACACTTCGGCCTTCGTGTTCGACGGGCGCTCCGGTCAGCGCCCCGGTCCTCACCGCTGATCCCGACCCACCCATCGCCCTGACCGGGCCCCGCGCAGCGTCGCGGGAGGGCCCTCAGGAGCCGATCCTTCCATGACCTTCTCTCAACTCGGGCTCGCGCCCGAGCTCCTTCTCGCCGTGGCCGACCAGGGCTACACCGAGCCCACGCCGGTCCAGCGCGAGGCGATCCCGCTCGTCCTCGCCGGCCGCGACCTGCTCGCCGGCGCGCAGACCGGCACCGGGAAGACGGCCGCGTTCGTCCTGCCGATGCTCCAGCTGCTCGGCGATCGACCCGTGGCCGGCGCTCAGCCACCCGGCGACCGCCGCAACGCCACGCGGCCGCCCGTCCGGGTTCTCATCCTCACGCCGACCCGCGAGCTCGCCCTCCAGGTCGAGGAAAGCGTCCGGACGTACGGCGCGCGGCGTCGCTTCCGCTCGGCCGTCATCTACGGCGGCGTCGGATTCGAGCCGCAGGTCCGGGCGCTGCGGGCCGGCCCGCCGATCGTCGTCGCCACGCCGGGTCGTCTTCTCGACCATGCCGGCCAGGGCACGATCGACCTGTCGCGGGTCGAGATCCTCGTCCTCGACGAGGCGGACCGGATGCTCGACATGGGATTCATCCGGGACATCAGGCGGATCCTCGCCCTGCTGCCGGCCCGCCGCCAGAACCTGCTCTTCTCGGCCACGTTCTCCGACGAGATCCGGCGCCTCGCCGACGGCCTGCTCGACCGGCCGGCGACCGTCCAGGTCACGCCCCGCAACACCCCGACGGCGCTCGTCACGCAGCTCGTCCATCCGGTCGACCGCGAGCGCAAGCGCGAGCTGCTGAGCCACCTGATCCGGAGCGGCCGCATCGACCAGGCGCTGGTCTTCACCCGGACCAAACACGGCGCGAACCGGCTCGCCCAGCAGCTCGAGCGCGACGGCATCGCCGCGACCGCGATCCACGGCAACAAGAGCCAGGGCCAGCGGGTCAAGGCGCTTGGTGACTTCAAGAACGGCCGGGCGTCGATCCTCGTCGCGACCGAGGTCGCCTCGCGCGGCCTCGACATCGAGGAACTGCCGCACGTCGTGAACTACGAGCTGCCGATGGTCGCCGAGGATTACGTCCACCGGATCGGGCGCACGGGGCGGGCCGGCTCGACCGGCGACGCGATCTCGCTCGTCTGCGTCGACGAGGCACCGCTCCTCCGCGAGATCGAGCGGCTCCTCGGGCATCCGATCCCGACCGAGGTGGTCGCCGGCTTCGAGCCCGACCGCTCGATCCGCCCCGAGCCGATCCGCCAGCGGTCCTCCGTCGGCGGCCGCGGCGGCCCGGTGCCGCGACCGGGCCCGCGACCGAGTCATCAGCGTCCGCGACCGGCGGGCGAGGCGCCGGCCCGCCGACCGGCCGGCGGCCCCGAGCGGCGAGGCGGCCATCCCCGTCAGGCGCCGGCCGGCGTCGGGTTCGGAAACCGGCCGCGTCCGGACGGCGGGCGAAACGCTGCTCCGTCGAGGCCGCGCCACGAAGGCCGTCGCCCCGCACCGCCGGCCCGCCCGGTGCACGGACCGCCGCCCGGGCGCTCGGGTCACGGACCCGTGCAGCGCGCGGCCGAGGGACCGGCCCGCCACCCGATCGCGATGCCCGGTGAGCGCCTGGCGAGGATCCGCGACCGGGCCGACTGACCGGACCGGGGGCACCACCCGCCGCGGCGCCCGGTGACGGCGCGCCCGCCCGCCGCCAGGGCGGCCATACTGCCCGTCGTGGATGCCACGATCCTGCTCGTCGAGGACGACGCCTCGATCCGGGAGATCACCGCGATCGGCCTGCGCAACGCGGGCTTCACCGTCGAGACCGCCGCCGACGGTCGCGAGGGCCTCGAGCGCTTCCGGGCCGCGCCGTTCGATCTTGTCCTGCTCGACGTCATGCTGCCGCGCCTCGACGGACTCGAGGTCTGCCGCGAGATCCGGCGGACCTCGACCGTGCCGATCG
Source organism: Candidatus Limnocylindrales bacterium (assembly GCA_035709325.1). Lineage (GTDB taxonomy): Bacteria > Chloroflexota > Limnocylindria > Limnocylindrales > CSP1-4 > CF-46. Next base: position 2,630 of record DASTEU010000011.1, read on the forward strand.
TCATGCTCACCGCCCGGGCCGACACGATCGACGTCGTCGTCGGGCTCGAGGCCGGCGCGGACGACTACGTCAAGAAACCGTTCGAGGTGCCCGAGCTCGTCGCCCGCCTCCGGGCGGCACTTCGCCGCGCAGGTCGCCGGCCCGACGACGCCGAGCGGCTCCACCTCGGCCCGCTGTCCATCGACGTCGCCGGCCGGACGGTCGAGCGCGACGGCCGCGAGGTCCCGTTGACCCGAACGGAGTTCGACCTGCTCACCGAGCTCACCCGCCACGCCGGCCAGGTCCTGACCCGGGACGTGCTGCTCGACCGGATCTGGGGCTACGACTACCTCGGCGATTCGCGCCTCGTCGACGTCGCGATCCAGCGGCTCCGGGCGAAGGTCGAGCGCGACCCGGCGGCGCCGGAGCTCATCCTCACGGTCCGCGGCGCCGGCTACAAGGGCGCCCGCTGAGCGGGTCGATGCGCAGCGTCCGGACCCGTCTCACCGTCACGCTCGTCGCGCTCGTGGCGATCACTGCCGCCGTCCTCGGCATCGGGGCCTACGCGTTCGTCGACGCGCGTATCCACGATCAGGTCCGCGACGACGCCGCGAACCAGGCCCGGTTCGACCTCACCGTCCTGGCGCCGACCCGCTGGGTCCCCGAACCCACGGAGGCGGACCTCGTCCGCTTCACGGCGACGTTCAGGGCCCGTGACGTCGAGACGATCGTCGTCGACGGCGACGCGGACCCGTTCGTCTCGCGGACCGACCTGTTCGGGGCGCTCGAGACCTTCACCGCGGACTTCCGCGCCCGCGTCGCCGCCGGCGAGCTGGCCTACGAATGGAGCCGGATCGCCGGCAGCCCCGTCCTCGTGATCGGCGGCCGGATGGCGCCCGCCGGGCCGACGATCTACTTCGTCCACGACACCGCCGCCCTCGAGCAAACGCTCGAGGTGCTCCGGATCGCCCTGGCGGCGGGCGCCCTGGGCCTCGTCGCGCTGGCGCTCGTCGCCGCCCGCGCCGTCGCCCGTGGCGTCCTCGCTCCGGTCGAGGCGGCCGGGCGGGCCGCGGAGCGGATCGAGGCGGGCGATCTGTCCGCGCGTGTCCCCGTCGGCTCGAGCGACGAGTTCGGGGCCTGGGCCGAACGGTTCAACCGGATGGCCGAGACCCTCGAGCACAACATCTCGCGCCTGCGCGATTCGCAGGCCCACAACCGCCGCTTCGTCGCCGACGTCTCGCATGAGCTCCGGACGCCGCTCACCGCACTCGTCGCCGAGGCGTCGATCCTGCGCGACCATCTGGACGCGCTGCCGCCGGCGAGCCGGCGGGCCGGCGAGCTCCTCGTGGCCGACGTCGGCCGCCTGCGATCGCTCGTCGACGAGCTCATGGAGATCTCGCGGTTCGACGCCGGGGCCGAACAGGCCGCCCTCCAGCCGGTCGATCTCGGCCGGCTCGTCGAGGCGGTCGTGGCGGGCCGTCACCCGGCCGCCCGGCTCGACCTGCCGGAGCGGCCGCTCGTCGTCGAGTCCGACCCGCGCCGCGTCGAACGAGTCCTCGCCAACCTGCTCGACAACGCCACCGAACACGCGCCGGGATCCGCGGTGGACGTCCGGCTCACCAGCGCCGGCGACGTCGCGTCGCTCGCCGTCGAGGATCGCGGCCCGGGCGTCGATCCCGAGCGCATCGGCCAGGTCTTCGAACGCTTCTTCAAGGCCGATCCGTCGCGGCACGGCGGGAGCAGCGGCCTGGGCCTCGCGATCGCCGCCGAGCACGCGGCGCTCCTCGGCGGGCGGCTGACCGCCGCGAACCGCGACGGCGGCGGGCTGCGGGTCGTGCTCGAGCTGCCTGTGACCGGATCGTTACCCGCCGGCGATGGGACGGCGATCGCCGAGGCCGATCGTGGGATCCGGTCCAATCCGCCACAGGAGCCAGTCCCATGAAGCGCCTCGCACCCGTTGCGGCGATCGTGGCCTTCGTCGCCGTCTTCGCCGCCTGCACGCCGTCGAGCGGCGGCCTCGGCACGGTGCCGCCGATCGAACCGACCCCGGTCCCTTCGACCGGCCAGGCCAGTCCCGATCTCACGCCGGCACCATCGCCGACCCTGCCGTCACCGTCCATTGCACCGAGCGGATCACCAACCTCGCCGGCGCCTGCGCCGACCGCGGCGCCGGCCGGCTCGAGGATCGTCCGGGCGTACTTCTGGCTCGATGGTCCGCAAGGCACGGCCGGCCTCGTCGGCGTCCTGCGTGAAGTGCCCGAGACGCGAGCCGTCGCGACCGCCGCGATGAACGCGCTCGTCGCCGGTCCGACCGGCACCGAGCGCGACGGCGGGATCAGCTCGGCCGTTCCGGCCGGCACGCAGCTCCTCGGCATCTCGATCGAGAACGGGATCGCGACCGTCGATCTCTCGAGCGAGTTCGAGTCCGGTGGCGGCAGCGCGTCGGTCCTGACCCGGCTCGGCCAGGTCGTCTATACCCTGACCCAGTTCCCGACGGTCGATTCGGTCGTCTTCCGCGTCGACGGCCGGACCGTGACGGTGTTCGGCGGCGAGGGCGTCATCCTCGACGGGCCCGTGGCCCGCGACGACTACCACGACCTGCTGCCGGCGATCTTCGTCGACCGCCCGGTGTGGGGCGCGGCGATCGGCAACCCGGCCCGCGTCGCCGGCCTGTCGAACGTCTTCGAGGCGAGCTCGCAGGTCCAGCTCCTCGACGGCGCCGGCCGGGTGCTCGTGGACCAGTACGTCATGGCCACCTGCGGCACCGGATGCTGGGGCACGTTCGACGTCACGATCGACTACGACGTCGCGAAGGCCCAGTGGGGCACGCTCCGCGTTTACGAGCCGTCCGCCCGGGACGGAACGTCCGAGAACATCCGCGACTACCCGGTCTGGCTCACGCCCGCCCGCTGAGCCGCCGCCTCAGGAGGGCAGACGACCCGCCGCCCTGGCCTCCAAGGCCAGGGCGGCGGCCTGCTGGAGCCCGGTGCTGCCCTCGGCGAGCGCCTCGCCGGCCGCCCGGCCTTCCTCGTCTGCCGGCGGCGCCGAGGCCGTCGCGAGGGCGTCGAACGCCTCGGCCGAGGCAGCGATGGCGGCGAGGCCGGCCCGATACGCCTCGACGGCGTCTCGGTAACACGGATCCGCGGCGTGCGCCTCGAGCCAGGCGGTCTCGTCGGCCGCGAACGCGGCGAGCCGGCCGGCGACCAGCTCGAGCTCGCGGGGGCTGCCCGCGCTCGCCTCGCCCAGCGCCCGCACGAGCTGGCCGAGTCGCGCCGTGCTCGTGTCGAGCCGCTCCTCGAACTCGACGAGGTTCGGGTTCGGGGCGGCCTGAACCGGCGACGGCGTCGGAGAGGGACTGGGCTCGCGCGAGGGTTCGGCCGGCGCGCATGCGACCAGGAGCAGGGCCAGGAGGGCCGGCAGGAAAGCCGGCACGAGGGCCGGCAGGAGGGACCGCATCGCGCCCGGGAGTACGGCCCGGGCCGGCGACGAGTTCAGATCGGAACGGCGGGGCGCTGCGGTCAGGCGTGTTTGATCGTGATCCGCTCGATGATGTTCGCGACGTCCTCGGCCTTGTCGATCGTCTCCTCGAGGAGCCCGTAGATCTCCTTCCACTTGATCACGTCGATCGGGTCCCGCTCGCCGTCGAACAGGCCGGCGATCGCCGCCCGGGCGATCCTGTCACCCTCGTTCTCGAGGCGGTGGATCTCGATCCAGTAGCGGTCAAGGCCCTTGAAGCCCTTGAGGTGGGCGAGCGCGTCGTGGATCACCTCGACCTGCTTGACGATGATCGCGGCCTGCTCCACGGCGGTCGCGGTCGGCGCCTCGATCCGGTAGAGGATGAACGTGTCGGCCGTCTCCTCGATGAAGTCGAGGACGTCGTCGAGCCCGCTGATCAGCGCGTAGATCTCCTCGCGATCAAAGGGGGTCACGAACGTCGCCTCGAGGCGATGGCCGATGTCATGGCTGATCTCGTCGCCGCGGTGCTCCGTGGCCCGGATCTCGAGGGCCCGGGCCTCGGGCTCGTCGAACGTGCGGAGCATCGCCTCGAGCTGGCGCGCCCCGTCGAGCACGTTCGCCGCGTCCTCGACGAACAGGTCGAAGAAGCGCTCCTCGCGGGGGATCATTCGCAGGCGCACGTGAGCTCCTCCGGGACGGCCGCACCGCTGCGCTCGCCGACCGACTGTGGGAATCGGGTGTCGGCGCAAGGGTATCGCGGTCCGGCCGCCTGTGCGATCCTCGGGCCGTGGATTGGGCGGTCGTCACGTTCATCGCCGGACTGGCGATTCTCCTCGCGATCGCCATCGGTCTGCAGCTGGCCCGCGAGCGCGAGCTCGAGACGCTCCGCGTGCTGACCGACGCGCCGGACGCGCCCACCGATCTGGCGGCCCGGGTCCGCTCGCTCCGCGAGAGGCTCGCGGCGAGCGAGTTCGAGCTGGACCAGCAGGTCCGCAACGCCTCCTATCTCGCCGACCTCATGGGCGTCGGGATCCTCCGCCTCGGGGACGGCCTTCGGGTCGAGCTGGCGAACCAGGCGGCCCACATCCTGCTCGGGCGGGCGCCGGGCTCGGTCGTCGGCCGATCGGCGATGGAGGCGTTCGTCGACGCGGGCATCGAGGCGGTCATCGTCGCCGCCCGGGACCGCGGCGCGGCCTCCGGCGAGTTCCGCCTCCGGGGCACCGAGGGTCCGATCGTCATCGTCCGGGCCCGCCGGTCACCGATCCGCGGCGTCTGGGTCGTCCTCGACGACGTCTCGGAGCTCCGCCGGCTCCAGCAGATCCGGGCCGAGTTCGTCGACAACCTCTCGCACGAGCTGCGCACGCCGCTCACGACGGTGAGCCTCCTCGCCGAGACGCTCGCCCGGGAGGCCGACGCCGCCGGCGACGCCGTCCCGGCCAGGATGCGCGACCGGATCACGAAGATCGAGGTCGAGACCGGCCATCTCGTCCAGATGGTCAACGAGCTGCTCGATCTCGCCCGGATCGAGAGCGGCGGCCCGCTCGTCCTCCTCGACGACGTGGACCTCCGGGCCGTCGTTAGCGAATCTGTCGAGCGGCTGCGGCTCTTCGCCGAGCGGCAGGGCCTGCGCCTCGTCGTCGACGCGCCCGAGCCGGTCCCGTCCGTCCGCGGCGACGAGGCCCGCCTCGGCCAGGTCGTCGTCAATCTCGTCCACAACGCGGTGAAGTTCGGCGCGGACGGCGGCGAGGTGACGGTCCGGGTCGGGCGCCAAGGCGAGGAGGTCGTCGTGGCCGTGGTTGATCGTGGTATCGGCATCCCCGCGGCTGACCAGGCCCGGATCTTCGAGCGGTTCTACAAGGTCGACCGGGCCCGGGTCCGCGGCGGCGGGACCGGCCTCGGGCTCTCGATCGCGCGCCACGTCATCGGCCAGCACGGCGGCCGGATCTGGGTCGAGTCCGAGGAGGGCGAAGGCTCGACGTTCTCGTTCGCACTGCCCGTCCCGGCACCGGCAGAGTTGGCACACTAGGCCCGTGCCACGACTGACGGTCGCGACGCTCAACATCCGCAACCTGGCCGACCGCTGGGACGAGCGGCTGCCGCTGCTGCTCGCCGACATGAGCGCGCTCCAGCCCGACGTCCTCGGCCTCCAGGAGGTCGTCTTCCCGCTGCAGCAGGACCGCCTGATCGGAGCGGCCGGCGCGGGTCGCTACGAGGCCCACCGCGGCTGGGCCGGCCGCCCGGAGTATGGCAACGCCCTGCTCGTCCGAACGCCCCTTGCCGCAACCGAGCTCGAACGGCTCGATCTCGGCTACAACCGCTCGGCGCTGCGGGCGACGCTCCGCCCCCAGGGCGGGCCGGCCGTCCTCGTCGCGGTCACCCACCTCCACCACGTCACCGCCGACGAGGCGATCCGCGACGAGCAGGTCCGGATCCTGCTCGACTGGCTGGCCGACGCGCCGGCCTCGGACGCCCAGGTCGTCGTCGGCGACTTCAACGCCGAGCCCGACGAGCCCGCCGCCGAGCGGATGCGGGACGGGGGCTATCGGTCGGCGTTCGCCGAGGCCGACGGGGCCGATCCGGTCGTCACCTGGCCGTCGGGGCTCAAGGCGCCGGCGATGGACACCGACGGTCCGCCCGGCTGCCTCGACTACGTCTGGCTGCGCGGCGAGGTCCGCTCGACGGCGGCGCGCCTGGTGTTCGACCGGCCGGCGGTCGGCGACCCGACGCTCTTCCCGAGCGACCACCTCGGGATCGCCGCCGAGGTCGAGGTCGGTCGCCCGGCGCCGTCGGATCGCGGCTGACGTGGCCGCTCTCCGCCTGGCCCACCGCGGCGACTGGCGGCGCGCCCCGGAGAACAGCCTGGCGGCCCTTCTCGCCGCCCTCGAGGTGTCCGGCTGCGACGGCCTCGAGTTCGACGTCCACGCGGCGCGCGACGGAACTCCGGTCGTGATCCACGACGAGACCCTCGATCGCGTCCAGGGCGTCTCCGGCCGGGTCGCGGAGATGACGTCCACGGAACTCGCGGACCACGGCGTGCCGACCCTCGACGAGGTGCTCGCGGCCCTGCCTCGCCGGGCGTTCCTCGACGTCGAGCTCAAGGGCGATCCGGGCCGCGCCGCGGTCGACGTCCTGACGGCCGGCCGCGGCCCCGCGCTGTCCCGGGCGGTCGTCTCCTCGTTCGAGCCCGACACGCTCGAGCGGGTCGGGCGCCTCGCCCCGGCCTGGCCGCGCTGGCTCAACGTGGAGGACCTCGAGCCCCCGACGCTCGAGCTCGCCGTCCGGATCGGCTGCCGCGGCGTCTCCGCCGATTGGCGGGCGATCGACGCCCGTTCGATGGCCCGCGCCCGGGAGGCGGAGCTCGAGGTCGCGGCGTGGACCGTCCGCCGCCGCGCGACGTACGCCCGCCTGGAGCGCCTCGGCGTCGTCGCGATCTGTGTCGAGGCGGCCGCGCTCGACGGTTGAGGCGCGGTGCACATCTCGGGAACCGCATCTCGGGAACCGCATCTCGGGACTCGCCGCGCGCGGTCACGAGGTCGGCCTATCCTCGAGCCCGACCGTTCAGGGAGGAGTGTGATGCCGCCAGCCGACCGAGCCGATCTCGTCGTCGTCGGCGCCGGGACG
>DASTEU010000012.1:0-6925 GCA_035709325.1 Candidatus Limnocylindrales bacterium
CGCGAGCTCGACGGTGAACGCGAGCTCGTCCGCGAACGAGCCGGGCGCCAGGCCGGAGACCGTCTCCGTCGCTCGGCCGGCCTCCTCGACCGTCACGGCGTCGAGCACTCCACCGCGAGCGGCCGCGGATCGCCGGTGAACCCGGTCAGGGCGTGCTCGAACGTGATCGTCTCGCCCGGCCCGATCCGCGGGCTGAGGACGAACGCCGGCCGTCCCCCGCCGCGAAGCTGCGGGTCGCTGATCCGGCAGGTCGTCGAGCCCGTGCTCGTGCCCTCGTTCGTGACCGTGATCGAGACCGACAGGACGCCGCCGTCGGAGCGGACGCCGGCGACGCCGGCCGGAAACGGGCCGATGCCCGAGACCGCGAGATGGGCGATGACGGCCATCGCGAGGACCGCCAGGCCGATCGCCAGGAAGACCGTGCCGTGGACCTGCGAGCTGGCCGCGTCGCGCAGCCCGAGCGGGTTGCAGGTCTCGCACAGGCCGACGTCGAGGGCGACCGGCTCGCCGCAGCGGGCGCAGCCGTGCGTACGGGCGGCCGGGGCCGCGGCCTCGTAGGTTCCGGTCGAGCTCGTCATGGGAGCGCCAATCGTGACACGAACGCGCCGAAGAGGCCGCTGGAACGGCTCACCAGCGTTCGGCGGCCGCCACGAGGGCGTCAACGTCGGCCGTCGTCCGGGCCGTGACCAGGACGTCGTCGGCGCCGGCGGCCTGCCACCGCGCGACCTCCTCGCGCGGCGCGGCGACGAGAGGATGGCCGGCAAGGCCCGGCCCCCCGCGCCTCCGGGAACCCCCGAACGCGAGGACGACGCGCTGGTCGGCCCGATCTCGGCCGGCGGCGTCGAGCGCCTCCCGGTAGCGCGGCTCGAGCGTCGCGAACGTTTCGGATTCGGCCGCCCAGCCGTCCCCGTGGCGGGCGGCGAGGCGGACGCCGGCCGGCGTGCCGGCCCCGACGAGGATCTCCGGCGGCGGGTCCGGCACCGGGAAGGCATGGGCCTCGGTCAGGCGCAGCGAGGCGCCCTCGAACGACACCGGCCCGCCCGACCAGAGCGCCCGGATCGCCGCGATCGCCTCGCGCAGCCGGGCCGCGCGCGCCGCGGCGTCGGGGAACTCGATGCCGTAGGCCTCGTGTTCGGCGGGATGCCCGCCGATCCCGATCCCGAGCACGAACCGATCGCCGCTGACTTCGGCGAGCGTCGCAGCCATCCGGGCGAGCACGGCGGGATGGCGGTTCATGACGTTCGCGACGAACGTGCCGACCGTCGCCCGGGCGGTGACCGCCGCGGCCGCCGAGAGCATCGTCCAGGCTTCGAGCACGGGCGTCGTCCGGTCGCCCCGGCTGACGAAGTGGTCCCAGCTCCAGATGCCCGCGTACCCCGCCGCGTCCAGGCGCCGAGCCGAATCGAGCCACCATCGCGCGTCGACGCCGATCGTCCCGAGGACGACCCCGATCGGGAGGGCGGGCGTGGCCGGGTCGGCCGGCCGATGCGCGGACCGGGGGGACACGGGACGGATCGACCCGGGCGGGCCGGGGGCCCTAGAGGCCCGTCTCGAAGAGCCGGACGTCCTCGGGCGACGTCGCGTGCCCGTCGCCACGCGTGTGCTCGAGCGCCGCCCGCGCACCGAGCGCGTCCAGGTCGGCCGGGAAGCGCCCGATCATCTCGAGCACGACCCGCTGGATCCGTTCCGCGTTCTGGGCGAAGACCTCGAGGACCGATCGGGCGTCGACCGCCTCGGTGCCCTCGATGACCCCGGCGTCGTAGTCGGTGATGAGGGCGATGTTGACGACCGCCATGCCGAGCTCGCGACAGAGGTACGCCTCCGGGTACTGGGTCATCGAGATGACCTCCCAGCCGGCGTCGCCGAACCACTTCGACTCCGCCTTGGTCGAGAAGCGCGGCCCGCTGATGACGACGATCGTGCCCCGCTCGTGGACGTCGATGCCGTGCTCGCGGCAGACCTCGAGAGCGATCCGCCGGAGCTCCGGGTCGTAGATGTCGGCCGACGAGAGGTGGCTGACGATCGGCCCGTCGAAAAACGTGTCGGCCCGGCCGCGGGTCCGGTCGACGAACTGGTCACAGAGGACGAAGTCGCCGGGTTTGACGTGCGGCTGGAGCGAGCCCGCGGCGCACGGCGAGATGACCGCCTTGACCCCGAGCGAACGCATCGCCCAGACGTTCGCCCGGTAGTTGATCCGATGCGGCGGGATCGTGTGCCGCCGCCCGTGGCGCGGCAGGAACGCGACCGACCGTCCGCCGATCGTCGCGAGGAAGAACGAGTCCGACGGCGGCCCGTAGGGCGTGTCGACCTTGATCTCGCGGACGTCGTCGAGCAGCGAGTAGAAGCCCGACCCGCCGAACACGCCGATCTCCGCCCGATCCGTCACGATCTCTCCTCTTGCTGGCAATCCTGGCCGGAAGCCCGCGCTGTGCGGCGGGCGCATTCTCGCACGGGTCGGTGCCGCGGTCCTCGGCCGGTGCCGCGGTCCTCGGTCCGCGCGTCGCCGGGCGTCCGCCCGACCGGCTAGGATGCCCTCGAACGGAGGGAGTCCCATGACCGAATCGCGTGACATCCCGGGTGACATCCCGCCGGCCGGCGCCGGTCCGTCCTGGCGCCCGCCCCGCGACCGGCAGGGCAACCTGGCGTCGATCGTCGTCGGCGTCGTCCTGCTCGCCCTCGGCGTCTGGTACCTGCTGGATCACACGTTCGACATCGCGATGCCGCGGATCGACTGGGGCGATCTCTGGCCGGTGTTCCTGATCCTCATCGGCGGCGTCGTGATCTTCCAGTCGACCAGGCGGCGGGCCTGACGGCTCGGGGACCGATGAACGGGGCCCGGATGACCCTCGAGCTCGCCGACTGGCGCCGCGAGATCGCGGATCTTTACACCGAGGTCCGTCGGACCTCGGCGACCGATCCGCGAGCCGCGTGGGAGCGCTGGCGGGCCGCCCGCGAGGCGCTCTTCCGCGAGCATCCCCAGTCGCCGGTTCCGGCCGATCGCCGCAGCGGCTTCCGGGCCGCCCACTTCGACTACGACCCGAGGTGGCGTTTCGAGGCGCGGCTCGTCGCCGACCCCGGGGCGGCCGACCCGCACGCGGACGACGGGCCGGCGCCGGCGATGCCGCTGGCCCTGCCGGTCAGCGCCGGCGGGACGATGTCGTTCACCCGGATCGGCTGGGTCGAGTTGCCGCCGGTCGGGCCGGGTCGGCTCGCGGTCTACTGGCTGGCCGGCTACGCCGGCGGCCTGTTCCTGCCATTCCGGGACGGGACCAACGGCAACGAGACCTACGGCGCCGGCCGCTACCTGCTCGACGCCGCGAAGGCGGCCGATCTCGGCGGCGAGCCGCAGGACGGGACGCTGATCCTCGACTTCAACTTCGCCTATCACCCGTCCTGCGCCTTCGACGCGCGGTGGGCCTGTCCGCTCGCCCCACCCGAGAACCGACTCGCCTTCCGAGTCGAGGCCGGCGAGCGCCTGGCGTGACCGCGGAGCCGCCCGGCCCCGACGGGCGCGGCCCCTCGACCGCCCCGGCCGCTCCCACCGCCCCCGCGATCCGTCTCGCGGTGCCGGCCGACGCGCCCGGCGTCGGCCGCGTCCACGTCGAGTCGTGGCAGGCGACATATCCCGGCATCGTGCCCCAGCCGATCCTCGAGCGGATGTCGGTCGAGCGGCGGGCTGCGTTCTGGCGTGAGGCGATCACCCGATCGCTCGACGGCGCGACCGATGCCGGCGAACGCGTGTGGGTCGCCGTCGGCGAGGCCGGCGAGGTGGCCGGCTTCGCGTCGATCGGGCCCGCCCGCGACGACGACCTGCCGCCCCGAACCGGCGAGCTCTACGCGATCTACCTCGCCCCGGAGCACTGGTCGACGGGCCTTGGACGGCGGCTCCACGACGCGGCCGTCGACGACCTCGCCGTGCGGCACGACCCGCTCGTCCTGTGGGTCCTGACCGACAACGCCCGGGCGCGGCGCTTCTACAAGCGGGCCGGCTGGATGGCGGACGGCAGTGCGCGGATTCTCGACTTCGACGGCACGCCGATCGAGGAGATCCGCTACCGACTCCGTGTGGCGACACTGACCGGCGACGTCCGGTCCGCCGGCTGACGCTCACGCGACAGGTGACGCCGGCCCCGTCGACGAGGCCCGGATCGGTGATGGTCGACGCGGCGGGGTCAGCCGGCGACCGCGACCCGGGCCTTCGCCAACGCCTCCTCGATCGCGGCCGCCAGGTTGGCCCGCGTCGGCGCTCCTGCGACCGATGCGGTCCGGCGAGCCGGATCCTGCTCCTCCCAGTCGAGCTCCATGCCGGACGAGGTCAGGACGACGGGCATGTCCGGGTACAGCACACGCAGGTCGGCCATGAGATTGCCTGCGCCGTCGCCGGCAGCCCACGCGTCGTAGACGACGACGTCGGCGGCGTCGACCTGCCAGCACGGCCGGCCGCGCATGACCGGGCAGGCCAGGATCGCGTGCGTCGGCCCTCCGCACTGGTCGACCTCGTAACCGGCGTGGCGGAGCGCCTCGACCTCGAGGTCCGCCAGATCGACGTCGTGATGGACGACGAGGACTCGTGTCATCGGACCGCCCTCCGTGCCAGCGTGGCGATCACCCTGCTTCCGACGGCGATTCCCGCACGTTGGATCGTCCAACCGTGGAGCGACCTGCGGCCGGTGGGCAGGGCCGAAGGGACCGATCTGCCCGGGCCGATCGGCTGACGACCCGGTACGAAGCGGCCATGCGCGAGGGGACCATGACGCCCCCGACCGGCTCGGGCTGGCGGCCCATGATGGCCTCGTCCGCGGTTCGAGGCAGCGCCCCGTCCCCGCCTTGAACGCCGGGCCGAACAAGGTGTGCACGTGCGGTTCTTCAGTCCCCAGCCCCGATCGGGCGAGGAGCGGCTGCTCTGGTCGAGGGACATCCGCTACGCCCACCGGCTCGCGGCCCTGCTGCCAGCCTGCCGGATCGTCGAGCTCGACGCCGGCACGGTCGTCCTTGGCCCGGCGGCCCAGCTGACCGACGCGCGGGCGGCCGAGATCGGCGCCGAGGTCCACTCGCCGGCCTACGGCCTGGTGAGCCTCGATCCGGCGCTCCCCGAGGGCGAGCGCTACCTCGCCGGGATGGCGGCGGCCGCCCTGCAGTCGGGCATCGCCGAACGGATCGGGATGGCTCCGAACACCCAGGTGGTCCAGACCAAGACGCTCGATTACTTCTTCAACCTGCGCAACGTTCACCAGGTCGCATTCCAGCCGATCGTCGAGCTCGCGACCGGCGAGCTTTATGAATACGAGTGCCTCTTCCGGCCGAACATGCCGATGCTGCCTCAGTCGATCAGCGCGATCGTCCACGCCGCGATCGACACCGGCCGCTCCGTCGAGCTCGACGCCTTCATCGTGCGGCTGATCCTCGAGCGGGCCGGCGTGCTCGAGCGTGCGGGCCGGGAACGCGGTCGACCGCCGCTCCGCCTCGCGGTCAACCTGACGCCGGCGAGCCTGCTCGATGAGCGGTTCGAGGCGAAGGCGCTCGCCGCGATGATCGCCGACTTCGGGTTGTCGCCGCGCCAGATCACGGTCGAATGCACCGAACAGCAGGCGGTGTCCGACGTCGGGCCGCTCGTTCGCCGGGTCAAAGCGCTGCGTCGCCTGGGGTTCGGGTTCGCGATCGACGACGCCGGTGCGGGATACGCGAGCTTCTCCCTCATCGCGGCGCTCCGGCCCTCGATCATCAAGATCGACCGGGAGATCGCCTATGGGATCGCTCGCGACGACGCGAAGCAGGCACTCGTGGAGGCCTTCGTCTCGTTCGGGCGCCGGATCGGGGCTCGGCTCGTCGCCGAGGGGATCGAGAAGCGGGCCGACCTCGCGATGCTCACCGCCCTCGGCGTGCACCTCGGCCAGGGCTTCCTGATCGGCCGGCCGACCTACGAACCCGCGGCCCCGCGTCCGATGGAGTCGCTCCGCCTCGACGCCGCCCGGCGCCGGGTCCGCGATGGCGTCAAGACGGTCGTCGCGCGGCCGGGAAGGGCGGTCTCCGCTCGATAGCCGGGCGAAGGCAGCGGTCGCAGTCGCGCTCGTCGCCGTTCCCTCCGGCCTCGCGTACCATCGGGCCATGCCCGCTCAGACGACCACTCCCCTCCCCGCCCACGTCCGCCACTTCCTCACCGAGCCGCGGTATGCCTCGGTCGCCACCGTCGACGAGGACGGCGCGCCTCGCCAGGCCGTCGTCTGGTTCCTGCTCGACGGCGACACGATCGTCGTCAACAGCCGAGAGGGCCGGCGCTGGCCGACGAACCTCCGGCGCGACCCCCGAACGTCGATCGCCGTCACCGACGCCCGGCGCCAGTCGTGGGTCGGCCTGACCGGGACCGTCGAGATCGTCGACGACCAGCCGCAGGCCCAGGCCGATATCGCCGCGATGGCCCGCCGCTACCACGTCGACGACCCGGCGGCCGCCGAGGCCGTCATCCGCGACCGCTTCACGAAGCAACGCCGGGTCAGCTTCCGGATCCACGTCGACGGCATCCACGACCACATCGAGGATTGAGGAGGCCCGACCGATGCCGCCGATGCAGTTCGGGCTCCAGCTCTGGTCGCAGCAGACGTCGTGGCCCGGCTTCCGCGACTCGGCGCTCGCCGCCGAGGCGGCCGGCTGGGATTCCGTCTGGACCTGGGACCACCTCCTCGCGATCCTCGGCCCCTGGGAGCAGCCGATCCTCGAGGGCTGGTCGGTCCTCGCCGCCGCCGGCGCCGTCACGCGCCGGATCCGCCTCGGGTTGATGGTCGGCGCGAACACGTTCCGTAACCCGGGTCTCACCGCCAAGCTCGCGACGACCCTCGATCACGTCAGCGAGGGCCGGGCGATCCTCGGCATCGGCGGCGCCTGGTTCGAACGCGAGCACGAGGCGTTCGGAATCGAGGCCTGGGGCTCG
>DASTEU010000013.1:0-4566 GCA_035709325.1 Candidatus Limnocylindrales bacterium
TCAGACCGGCCTGCGGATCGCCCCCGACCTGTACATCGCCTGCGGGATCAGCGGGGCGATCCAGCACATCGTCGGGGCGAAGGCGGCGAAGCGGATCCTCGCGATCAACACCGACCGCGACGCCCCGATCATGTCGGTCGCCGACTACGCGGTGATCGGCGATCTTCACCAGGTCGTGCCGGCGATCAGCGCGGAGCTTCGGCGCCTGAGGGACGGCTAGCACCCGATGGCCGGCGCCTGGGACTACGTCATCGTCGGTGGGGGATCCGCCGGGCTCGTCCTGGCCAACCGCCTGTCGGCCGATCCTGCGACGCGGGTCCTCGTGCTCGAGGCGGGGCGCCCCGACTGGGCCTGGGACGTCTTCATCCACATGCCCTCGGCGCTGACGTTCCCGATCGGCAGCCGCTTCTACGACTGGCAGTACGAGAGCGAGCCCGAGCCGTCCATGGGCGGCCGCCGGATCTACCACGCCCGGGGCAAGGTCCTGGGCGGCAGCAGCAGCATCAACGGGATGATCTTCCAGCGGGGCAATCCCCTCGATTACGAGCGTTGGGCGGCCGACCCGGGGATGGAGACCTGGGACTACGCCCACTGTCTGCCGTATTTCAAGCGGATGGAGCACTGCACCGCGGCCGAACCGGACGATCCCTTCCGGGGCCGAGGCGGACCGCTCTGGCTCGAGCGCGGCCCGGCGTCCAACCCCCTGTTCGGCGCGTTCTTCGAGGCGGCCGCCGAGGCCGGCTACGCTCGGACGCCCGACGTCAACGGCTACCGCCAGGAGGGCTTCGGGCCGTTCGACCGGAACATCCGGCGGGGGCGCCGCTGGTCGGCCCGGCGGGCCTACCTCGATCCTGTCCGATCGCGGGAGAACCTCACCGTCCGGACCGGCGCGTTCGTGACGCGGATCCTCGTCGCGGACGGGCGGGCGATCGGCGTCGAGGTCGCCCGCGGCAGGAACACCGAGCGAATCCTCGGCGGCGAGGTGATCCTGGCGGGCGGCGCCATCAACAGCCCGCAGCTCCTGATGCTGTCGGGGATCGGGCCTGCCGACCACCTCCGCGAGCACGGCATCGCGGTCGCGACGGACCTGCCCGGCGTCGGGGGCAACCTCCAGGACCACCTCGAGGTCTACGTCCAGTTCCGGTCGCTCCGGCCGGTCTCGATGCAGCCCCACGCCGTCCAGAAGTGGCGCCGGCCGTGGATCGGCTTCCAGTGGCTGTTCTTCCGGCGCGGGCCCGGCGCCACGAACCACTTCGAGGGCGGCGGCTTCGCCCGCTCGAACGACGACGTCGCGTACCCGAACCTGATGTTCCACTTCCTGCCCCTCGCGATCCGCTACGACGGCTCGTCGCCCGCCGGCGGCCACGGCTACCAGGTCCACGTGGGGCCGATGTATTCGGACGCCCGGGGCACGGTCCGCCTCCGCTCCTCCGACCCGCGGGCCAGACCGGCGCTGCGCTTCAACTACCTCTCGACCGACCAGGACCGGCGCGAATGGGTCGAGGCGGTCCGGGTCGCCCGGCGCATCCTCAACCAGCCGGCCATGGCCCCGTTCAACGGCGGCGAGGTGTCGCCGGGGCCGGCGGTCGAGAGCGACGAGGAGATCCTCGCCTGGGTCGCCCGCGACGGCGAGACGGCGCTCCACCCCTCCTGCACCGCCCGGATGGGCGTCGACGGGGAGTCCGTGATCCACCCGTCGACGATGCGGGTCCGCGGGCTCGACGGCCTGCGCGTCGTCGACGCATCGGCGATGCCGTACGTCACGAACGGCAACATCTACGCCCCGGTGATGATGCTGGCCGAGAAGGCGGCGGACCTGATCGCCGGCAACACGCCGCTGCCTCCCGAGCGGGTCGAGTTCTACCGGCACGCGGCAGGCGCGCCAGGGGCGGCCGGCGCGCCCGGCGTGCCAGGCGCGCCAGGCGGGCCCGGCCGTTCGGCCGAGGTTCCCGCGACGACCGGCGCCTCCCCGACACCGGGCTGATGCGCGAAGCGCCGGCGGAGCCGCGCGAGGCGCGACCGACGCTCGGTGCCTGGGTCGCGGGCGTTCTGGCCTTCGTGCCGGCGGCGGTGACGCTCCTCGTCGAGGTCGTCGCGATCCGGTTGCTGGCGCCCCGGATCGGTTCGTCGCTCGAGACGTACACGGCCACGATCGGGGTCGTGCTGGCCGGCCTGGCACTCGGGGCGTGGCTGGGCGGCCGGGCGGCCGATGCCTACGGGCCGCGTCCGCTCATCGCCCCGATCCTCCTCGTCTCGGCGGCCCTCGTCGCCCTCGTCGCTCCGGCGGTCGATCTCGCCGTCGCGGTCCTCGAGCCGCCGCCCGGCCCGATCGGCGCGACGATGCTCGCGGTGGCCGGTCTGCTCCTGCCGTCGATCGTCCTGGCCGCCGCCACGCCGGTCGCCGCGCGGGGCACGATCGTGTCGCGGGAACACTCGGGAAGCGCGGTGGGGCGGATCTCGGCGATCGCGACCGGCGGCGCGCTCGTCGGGACGTTCGTGACGGGGTTCATTCTGCTGCCGATCTTTCCGGTGAGCGTCCTGCTGCTCGGCGCGGCCCTCGCGCTCGTCCTTTCGGCCGTCCTGCTCCAGGTCGCGCTCGGGGCGCCGGGCGGTGCCGGCCCGACCTCCCTGCTCGCGATCGCGGCCCTCGGCTCGATGGCGTTCGGAGCGTCCGCCGGGCCGGGCTGCGACCCGCCCTCGGCCTACTACTGCATCCGCATGGGCTCCTCCGAGGCGGCGCCGCGGGTCCGCGACCTGGTCCTCGACGACCTGCTCCACGGCTCGATCGACCTCGACGCGCCGGCCGAGCTTCGCTTCCGCTACCTGCGGGCGATGGACGCGGTGATCGACGCGGCGGTGCCCCCGCCGGCCGCCCTGGCCGCGCTCCACGTCGGCGGCGGCGCATTCGCCCTGCCGCGCCACTTCGCCGCCGAGCGGCCGGGGACGACCGCCCGCGTCCTCGAGCTCGATCCGGCGATCGTCCGGCTCAACCGCGAGCGGCTCGAGCTCACCCTCACCGAGCCGGAGCTCAGCATCCGCGTCGGGGACGCGCGGTCCGGTCTCCGCGACGAGCCGGCCGGCCGGTACGACCTCGTGATCGCCGACGTCTTCGCCGCCCGGGCCGTCCCCTGGCACCTGGTGACTCGCGAGGCGATGAGCGAGATCCGGCGGACCATGCAGCCCGGCGCGATCTACGTCGCGAACGTCATCGACGGCGGCGAGCTCCGGCTGCTCGGCTCGTACGTCGAGACGCTCAACTCGGTCTTCCCCGACGTCGCGGTCGTCTGGCTCGTCATCCCGGGCGGCGTCTCGGGCAACGTCGTCGTCGTCGCCGGCGACGATCTGCCGCTCGAGGCGATCGCCGAGAGCGTTGCCCGCGACCCGGCCGAACCCGCTCGCCTGGCGACCGAGGCCGAGATGGCGGCGATCGCCGAGGGCGCCGTCCTGCTCACCGACGACTACGCCCCGACCGACGCGCTCATCTCCCGCTGAGGGGCTGGGCCGTGAGGCCGCATCCCCGACCGCTGCTCAGCCCGCGTCGCGCGCGCCGGCCTCGCGCCGCAGCCGTGCCGACAGCCTTGCCGCCGCCCCGACGACGAACGCTGCGTCCTCCCCGTCCCGCCCCGGTTCGGGGAAGCGGTACGAGGGCCCGTGGAGATGGACCGCGGCGACGATCTCGCCGTCGGCGCCGGCGACCGGCGCGGCGACGCTGTTCAGCCCCTCGGCGAACTCCTCGCGGACCCATGCAAAGCCGTCGAGCTGGACCCGGCGGAGGCGGTCCCGCAGCGCGGCCGAGTCGGTCAGCGTCCGCGCCGTGAACGCGACGCGCGGCAGCGCCAGATACCGCTCGAGGGCCGCCTCGCCGAGGTGGGCCAGGAAGACCTGCCCCGACGACACGGCGTGCATCGGGGCGCGAGTGCCGGTCCAGTCGCGGACCTGGACCTGGTGGGCCGTGTCGACCTGGTCGATGTAGTGGACCGACGCGCCGTCGGGCACCGCCAGCCCGGCCGCCTCGCCGGCCGCGGAGGCGAGCTCCACGAGGATCGGCCGGGCAATCGCGACGAGGCTGCGGGGAGGAAGGACGCCGGCCGCGAGCGAGACGATCCGCCCCCCGAGCCGGTAGCGGGTGTCGCCGGGGACCTGCTCGACGGCGCCTTCGCGGGCCAGCGAGGCGAGCATCCGGGCGGCGGTCGATTTCGGCAGGCCGACCCGGTCCGCCACCTCGGTGACGCCGATCGGCCCGTCGGCGAGCGCCGACAGCACGGCGAAGGCTCGCTGGATGGACTGGACTGTGGACACGTCGCTCCGGCTAGGCTAGATTCGGTCTGGCGTTCCATCATACGGCACCGTTCCGCATCGTGGAACCCAGGCGGGCGCAAGGCGACGGAGCGTCGCCAAGGTGAGGGAGACGCCGGGCGTGGCAGACGAATACGAAGACATCGATCTCCGGGCGCTGTCGGACGACGAGCTCGTCGAGCAGATGCACAACGACCTCTACGACGGCATGAAGGACGAGATCGTTGAGGGGACGAACATCCTGCTCGAGCGCGGCTTCTCCGCGACGAA
>DASTEU010000014.1:0-2274 GCA_035709325.1 Candidatus Limnocylindrales bacterium
GTATCAGGACCGATCGCTGACCTGTCGCGACTGCTCCGAGGAGTTCGTCTTCTCGAGCGGCGAACAGGCATTCTTTGCCAGCAAGGGTCTCTTGAACGACCCACAACGCTGTCCGTCGTGTCGGGCCGTCGCCAAGCGGGCACGGACCGTCGGCGGACCTCGCGAGTTCCACGCTGCGATCTGCGGCCACTGCGGCGGCCAGGCGATGGTCCCGTTCGCGCCGCGGAACGACCGGCCGGTGTACTGCAGCACGTGCTTCGACAAGGTGCGGGCAGGGACGATCGAGGCGTCGGCCGGCGCCTGATCCGGAAATCATCGACTCGCATCCCGAGTCAACGAGACTCCGCCACGAGGCCGGCCGAGGAGGGGCCGGCCTCTTGATTCGGAGGTGGGGCAGGGCGACGGCTGCTCTCCGGGAGGCCGTAGACTGGCCGCCCGAAGCCAAGCCAGGAGGTCGAACCGTGGGCGTCATCATCATCCGGGAAATGGTCGGGACCAGCCCGCGGTCGTGGAGCGACGCCGCCCGTCAGGCCGTCGCGACGGCGTCGAAGACCGTGCGAAACATCCAGACAATCGAGGTCGTGAAGTCGACGGCGGTCGTCCGGGACGGCGAGATCGTCGAGTACCACGTCGAGGTCAAGATCGGCTTCGAGTACGAGGGCTGAGGGACGGCCGCACGCTCCGACGACGCCCGGCGCCGCGGCGATGCCCGGCGCCGGTTGTCCGGACGACACTGGGGCCGCGCCGCCGAACTGCCGCGCAGCTAAGCCGCAGGTGAGGCCCGCCGGGCACCATGCGAGGCATGCCCCGTCCTGATCCGACTGCCGTCCTCGGCTCACCCGACTCCGCCCACCTCTCGGCGATCCGGCCCGTCAGCACCGCCGGGCGACCCGTCGAGCCGAGTAGCATGCGGCCACCGATGGCGGTCGGGCCGGGTCGGGCCTCGATCGCGCCGGCACTCGTCGGAGGGAGATCGCGCGACGGCGTGAGCGGCTACACGATCCAGCCCGGCAAGGTCCAGCCGCCGCCCCTCAGGGCGGAGACCCTGGCGCGCCACCGGCTGCTCGACTGGCTCGACGTCAAGGTCCACAACCGCGTCCTGTTCGTCATCGCCGACGCGGGCTACGGCAAGACGACGTTGCTCGCGGACTTCACGCGCCGGACGAGGCTGCGAACGCTCTGGTACCGAATGGATGAAGAGGATCGCAACTGGGTGGCGTTCCTCTCGTACCTGGTTGCCGCCGGCCGAGTCCACGATCCGGAGTTCGCGCCCAGGACGGCCGCGCTCCTCGGCGACACCGGGCCGGGCGGAGCGAACCGCGACGACGTCGTCGACGCCTTCGTGCGCGAGCTGCCGTCGATGGCGGCAGATGGAGCGGCACTGATCCTCGACGACTTCCACGTGGCCGACGACATCGCGGACGTGACCCATGTCGCTCGGGAGCTCGTCATGCGCGCACCCGAACGGCTGACGCTCATCGTTTCGAGCCGAAGGATCCCGACGCTCCCCGTCGCCCGGCTGCGGGCCCTCGGCGAAGTCGCCGAGCTGCGGACGGCCGAGCTCCGCTTCTCGACCGAGGAGACGCAGGCGCTCTTCGCGGAGACCTACGGGCACGCCCTCGAGCCCGACGTCCTCGCAGACCTGTCGCGCCGGACCGACGGCTGGGCGGCATCGCTGCACCTGGTCCGGACCGCCCTGCGCGACCGCTCGGCGGCCGAGACACGTGCCTTCGTGCGGTCCCTCTCCGGGGCTCAATCCGAGCTCTACGACTACCTGGCCGAAGAAGTGGTCGGCGATCTGGCGGCGGATCTCCAGACGTTCCTGATGCGGACGTCGGTCCTCCAGGGCGTGGATCCCGAGGCCGCCGGGGTCGCGACCGGCTTCGACTCGCGACAGGTCGCCTCGCACGTCGCCGAGGCGGAGCGACTCGGTCTGCTGTCACGGCGTCAGGCGACCCATCGGACAGGGCACGGCTACCACCCCCTCGTCCGCGAGTTCCTCGAGGCCCGCTTGCGCCGAGACGTGGGCGATGCGGAGGTCGCGGCGCTCCATCGCTCCGTCGCCGCATGGGCGGAGTCCCGCGACTGGGCCGCCGCCTGCTACCACTATGCGGCCGCGGGCGACACCGCCGACCTTCATCGGATGCTCGACTCCTCGATCGAGAACATCGTCGGCACCGGCGAGATTGCCCTGGCAGCGGACTACCTGGCGCGATTCCCGCCGGACTTCACGACGGCGAACTACGAGATCATTCGCTCACGATTGGCCGGCGT
>DASTEU010000015.1:0-3491 GCA_035709325.1 Candidatus Limnocylindrales bacterium
GTGGTACCGCTACGGTCGGATCCGTTTCCCCGACACGTGGTCGTACCCGGGCGCCCTGCTGAATTCCGTCTCCACGGCGCTCATCGACGAGGTGACGTTCCGCGGCGCGATCTTCGGGATCCTGCTCGGGACGGGCATGAATCCGAGCGCGGCAAACGCCATCCAGGCCCTGCTCTACGCCCTCTCGACGCGACTCGGCGCCCCGGGCCGCAACCGCTACATGCTCGCGATGGCCCTGCTCGTCGGCCTCGCCGGCGGCTGGGTCACGGGGGTCAGCGGCGGGATTGCCGCGGCGTTCCTCGGCCACGCGGTGACGCGCTTCGCGGTCTTCCTCGCGACCGGCCACGCCGGCCAGTTCCTGCCACGCGGCCGCGAGGAGGAGGAGATCGAGCGCCGACGGCGACCGCCGGACGGATGGAGCGTGATCGGACCGCGGGAGCAGGCGCCCCGCGATCGCTGAGCTCGTGACGGGATCGGCGGCACCGGACGGCGCGAGCGTCGCCGCCGCTGCGGCCGCCGTGCCGGCGCCGCCCGTCGGGCTCTACGTCCACATCCCGTTCTGCGTGTCGCTCTGCCCGTACTGCGACTTCGTCGTCTACGCGGGATCGGCGGCCCGCGGCCCGAAGAACCGGATCGACACCTTCGTCGACGCGGTCGCGACCGAGATCGGCTTGCGGGCCGACGCCGCCGATGCCGCCTTCGGGCCCGACAGGCCGGCGCTTTCGTCGCTGTACTTCGGTGGCGGCACGCCATCGCTCCTGCCGGCCGAGGCTCTCGCCCGGCTCGTCGAGCTCGTCCGCGAGCGGTTCGGGCTGGCCGTCGGGGCGGAGATCACGCTCGAGGCGAATCCCGGGCCCGACGAACGGGGCGACCCGGCTGCCCAGCGGCAGGCCGGGATCAACCGGCTCTCGCTCGGGGCGCAGAGCCTCGACTCGACCGAACTCCGGCGGCTCGGCCGGCGCCACCGCCCCGACCACGTCCGGGACGCGGTGGCGGCGGCGCAGGCGGCCGGCATCGGCTCGATCAACCTCGACCTGCTCTACGACCTGCCCGACGTGCCGCCGACCGGCTGGATGGAGACGCTCGAGCGCGCCCTCGCCCTCGAACCGGACCACCTGTCGCTGTACGCGCTGACGCTCGACGATCCCGAAGCCGAGGGCCTGACCGGCTTCGACGGCGATCACCTGCCGACCCGGCCCGGCGCCCGGCGCTGGCGCGACGCGGCCCGGCCGGGCCAGGACGAGGATCGGGCGGCCGCCGAGTACCACCACGCCGTTCACCGCCTCGCGGGCGACGGCTGGCGCGGCTACGAGATCTCAAACTGGGCCCGGCCCGGTCACGAGGGACGCCACAACCTCGCCTACTGGGAGCGCCGGCCGTACGAGGCGGTCGGGCCCGGCGCCCACGCGTTCGACGGCGCCGTCCGCCGCTGGAATGCCGCCCGGCTCGACCGCTATCTGCGGGCGCTCCTGCCGGGCGCCGGCTCGCCACCGTCGCTGCCGCCCGGCGGCGAAGAGGTGGTCGACGCGGCGACCGCGGCAGCGGAGCGGGTCGTGCTCGGACTTCGGACCGACCGCGGCGTGGCCCTGGCCGCCGGCAGCGAGCCGCCCCTGGCCGACTGGTTCGGCTGGGCGCTCGCCGCCGAGCTGCTCGACGTGACCCCGGACGACCGGATCGTCCTCACGACCCGCGGCCGCCTCCTCTCGAACGAACTGTTCTCGCGGCTCGTGTAGTTGAGTCGCGTCGCGACTCGGATCGGCGCTGGGCGAGGGACGAGGACCTCGCGGCCGCGCGGATTCCGCGGCGACCCGCCCCAGCCGGGCCGGGATTATTCACCCGACTCCGGGCGAGGGGCGCGCCCTATTTCAGAGCGGCCCGGGCCAGCTCCTGGGCCACGAGGCACATGCCCGGCGCCGTGATGACGCCGTCGGGGGTGGACCCCATGTCGGGCACGATCCGATCCTCCTCGTTCGGCGGTCCGACCGACGCGTACACCACCCGATCGCCCTGTCGCACGAGGACGCCGGCCATGATCGAGGGCGAGATGCCCGTGCAGAAGGCCTCGTCGCCGAGTCCGGCGACCTCGCCGCCGAACCAGCCCTCGTACTCGACCGTGATGCCGCCGCCCTGGTCCTCCGATCGTGGCGCGGCGTTCGCCCGCTCCTGGGCGAACACGGCGGCGCCGTTGCCGTCGACGCGGGCGACCCGCGCGATGTACGCCCGCTCGCCCTCGGTCACCCAGCAGTCGGGTGCGTCGGGCAGGACGCGTTTGTCGATGATCAGCCCGATCGACGCGTCGTACAGGCCCGACAGCTCGATCGCGTCGGCGTTCCCGCCGAGGACGGCCCGAGCATCGGCGTCGGAGAGGAAGGCGCAGTCGCCGAGGCCGCCGTCGGGATCGTCGAGCGCCCCCAGCCCGCCGGGGATCGCCTGGTTCAGGAGGTTGCCGACGGCGACGACGAAGACGATGAGGGCGACGATCAGGAGCGCTCCGATCACGATCGCGACCTTGAGGCAGCCGGGGATCCCGCCCGGCTTGACCGGGGCCGGCGGGCCGCCTGGACCCCAGGACGTGCCGCCACTTGGCGGGCCGGCCTGGACCGGTGAGGTCGGGGGGCCGACCGGCGGGACGCCGGGTGGCGGCGAGGCGGGCGGTGGCTGGCCCCAAGCCGGGCCGGACCCGGCCGCCGCCGCGGGCGGAGGGCCGGATGCGGGCGGCGGCTGCGCCGGCGCAGGGCCGGAGGCCGGCGGCGGCTGGGCCGGGGCGTTCTCGCCCCACATCGGCCCGGGCGGCGCGGCCGGGGGAATCGCCGGCGCTGCCGGAGGGCCCGAGCCCGGAGCGCCCTCCCCCCACATCGGGCCGGGCGGCGGCGCGGGCGGAATGGTCGGCTGGGCCGGCGACGCGGCCGGCGGAGGCTGCGACGGCGGCCGGGGCTCCGACGGCGGCCCGGGCTCCGACTGTTGCCCAGGCTGCGCCGGTTGCCCAGGCTGCGACTGTGGGGTTGGCGAGGCCGGCTGCGCCGCTTCGGTCGCGTCCGACGCCTGCTCCGGCCCCTCGGAGTCGCCGCGTTGGGCACCCGAACCCCACATCGGCCCTCCGGGCGCCCCGCCGCCACCGCCGCCCGACATGTCACTCATCCCCGAACCCCTCCCTCGAACATGACGGGCCGGCCCCGTCGCGAAAGCCCGACCCGGATCGTAGGGCGCCGCGGGCGGGAATCCAAGTTCGTTCCGGCGTGTCTCGGCGTTGACACTCGGCTCGGCCGACTGCTAGCATTCGTTAGCACTCGCCAATCGAGAGTGCTAACTCAGCGAAGCCCCCAAGCCGAGGCCAGACACTCGTGACGCGTCGCGTCCGCACCCCCGGCTCGCTGGATCCCCGAGCACAGTCGATCCTCCGGGCCGTCATCGAGGAATACGTGGAATCCGCGACGCCGGTCGGTTCGGCGGCGCTCGTCCAGCGCTACCGCCTCGGCGTGTCCAGCGCGACC
>DASTEU010000016.1:0-3440 GCA_035709325.1 Candidatus Limnocylindrales bacterium
CTCGAGCATCGCGATCGCCCAGAACCGGGGCTTGCGGAGGTTGCCGATCGTCAGGAGCCCGAAGCCGCCGTGGAACAGCGACGGTGCCTCGCCCAGCTCGACGAAGTGGTCCGAGGCGACCCAGTAGGCCAGCGATTCGAGACGGCCGGCCGCCGAGCGCATGCCCCGGGCGACGAGCGGCGCCGCCCACGCCGTGTCGTTGACCGGGGCACCGTGGCCTGAGCTGACGCCCCACTCCGTCCACCAGAGGGGGAGGTCAGGTCGGCCGAAGCGGGCGGCGATCGGACTGAGGTCGAGCGGCGCCGCGCCGTACGTGTGTGTCGAGAGGAAGTCGAGCGGCACGTCCGCCGCCCGGCAATGCTCGAGCAGGTCGTCGATCCAGCCGGCCGCCGCGGTCGCCGGCCCGCCGACCCGGAATTCGGCGTCGACCGATTTCACCGCGCGGGCCGTGACCTCGTACAGCCGGAGGTAGTCGGACTCCGCGGCCGACCAGAACAGCCGCAAATTCGGCTCGTTCCAGACCTCGAACGCCCACGCCCGGACCTCGTCGCGCCCGTAGCGCTCGGCGAGATGACCGACCAGATCGCGGACCAGCGACGCCCAGCGCTCGTGGTCGCGCGGCGGCGAGACGATCGCGCCGTAGGCGAACACGGTGGCCTCCGGATCGGACGCCAGGTCGCGCGGCATGAACGAAAGCTCGACGATCGGCCGGAGGCCCGTCGCGAGCAGCCGGTCGAGGACGGCGTCGACCCGCCTGAAGTCGTGCACGGGGCCCTCGCCCGCGTCCCGGTACACCCCGAGCGAATCGTGGAGGATCGCGTGGGCCCGGACCGTCCGGACCCCGAGCTCGCGCCGGACGATCGTGAAGGCCTCCGCGAGCTCCGCGCCGACGTCATGACCGCCCGGGCCCGCCCCCCGGAGGAGGAGCGCGAGGTGCTCGGAGCCGATGATCGGGCGCCACGGCCGGGCGACCGGGCCGAGCACGGAGGCCGCGTCGATCGCGATCCGGACGGCACGGTCGGCGGTCCCGGGTTCGACACGGGCCGGTATCGAGAGCGGCGCCGCTTCGGCATTCTCGATCGTCGCGACGCTCGAGACCGCGTACCAGGCATCGCCCTCCGGTGGGCCGGTCGTGTCGATGTACGGGCCGTGCGGCACCGCGAGCACGTCGCCGCTCTTCTGGTCGACGGCCTCGAATGTGCCGTCGGCGGTGGCGCTGCGGTGGACGAGGTAGCCGGCCGCGCCCGGCACCGGCGACCAGGCGATCGTGACCTGACCCCGACCCCGCACGGCAGCGACGTTCGCAGGCGGCGGCAGCGGCGCACCCGGGGCGGGTCGGTCCCGTTCGGCCTGGGCCGCGCCCGTCGCGAACCAGGCGATCCGGGCGGCCGTTGCCCGTCGCCCGAACGCCGACGCGTCAGCCGGCTCCGGCTCCGGCTCCGGCGCCCGCGCCGCCTCAGGTGCGCCCCGTGGCGAGGTCACGGGGTCGGCGAATAGTCGATCGCGCTCCGCGGCCCGGCGTTGAATTGCTCCATGCCCATGATCGGCCGGAGGACCTTGCGCACGTCCTTCGTGGCGAAGGCGTCGCGCAGGATGTCGCCGCCCAGCGCGTTGCCGAGGGCGGCCATGACGATCCCCTGGTCGAGCGAGAGATAAAAGTCCGAGACCCGGCCTGTGTCGACGTTGACCGAATCGCGGAAACCCCACCGGTCGTAGATCGCGAAGTCGGCCTCGAGCTCGGCGAGGTTGTCCACGACCGCATCCGGTGCCCAGCGAAGGGCGAGGAACGCGGCGTGTGGCGTGACGACCCCGTCCGTGTAGGCCGACGGCGGGGGATCGGGCTGTGGCTCGCGGCCGGGGCAGTCGCCGAAGCCGCGGTCGACGAGCGTGTTGTCGTTGTTGGACTTGTAGCCGTCGGGTCGCATGCCGATCGCGTCCACGCCGTACTCGGAGTAGCCGCCCTCGGGGATGTTCGCCGGGGAGAAGCCCCAGTAGCCGTACTCGGCCTCGATGAGGCCGTGATGGATCTGGGCCGTGATGGTGAGCGGATGGTTGATCGCCCAGCTCCGCGGCGCCCACTGCTCCTCCGGCACGAAGAGCGCCGGCATGAGCGCCTCGAACATGCTGCCGCCCCAGCCGGGGACGACGAGGAAGTCCTCGTACGGATAGGCCCCCTCGAAGACCGTGACTCCGAGGTATGTCTCGCGGAAGCCGACGGGCATCGTCTCGTGCCAGCTCCAGTCGCACGTCTCGGGGAACGTCCGCCAGTGGCCGAAGTAGTGCATCTCGGGGAGTTCGCCCTTGGCGATCCCGATGTAGCTCGCGATCCGGCTCTCGCTCACGATCGTGTCGTAGCAGCAGGGCGAATCGCCGGTGTCGGGGGCGACGTGGAAGGCGATGAGGTTCCGCGCCGGCCGGTAGTAGAAGCCGAAGTCCATGCTCTCGTACAGGGCGGCCGCCCGGTCCGCCACCTCGGGCACGGTGTTCGCGACGACCCGGAGCCCGGTCGCCAGCCAGCCGTTGTCCACCGACGAGAGGATCGGCGTCAGCGGGTCGCCGGTCGGCGGCCAGGCGGTCAGCTTCGCACCGGTCGTGTGGTCGTACCAGTTGTAGTACTGGCCGCTCGGCGCGTGGCGCTCCATCGTCTCGAGCGTGCCGATCGTCTGCGTCAGGCGGGCGACGGCTTCCGCGTGACCGATGATCCCGAGACGCTCGGCCGCGACGGTGCTCCACATGTAGGCGCCGATGTTCGTCGTCGATGTCTGGACGCTTCGCGCGCCGTCCGCGCGCAGATTGTCGGCGGGCAGGCCCGTGTCTTCGTCGGTCATCGCGACGAACGAGGCCCACGTGTCGGTGGCGTAGCGCAGGAGCGTGTCGCGCTGGGCGGCGTCGAGCGACGATTCCGCCGCCGAGACCGCTCCGAGGGGCGCGACGAGAGCGAAGACGACGAGGAGCGCGGCGAGGCGGCGGATCATGTGGCGTACCTCCGGGCTCAGCCCTTCAGGCCCGTCGTCGCGATCCCTTCCGTGATCCATCGCTGGACGAGGATGAACACGGCCAAGACCGGGAGGACGAGCAGCACCGACCCGGCCATCAACATGCCGTGGTCGGCCTGGAACTGGCCGGTCGCGAACGTGGCGAGGGCGACCGGCAGGGTGTACATCTCGGGCTCCTGGGCCATCACGAGGGGGTAGATGAAGGCATTCCAGGAGCCGAGGAACGTCAGGATCCCGAGCGTCGCCAGGATCGGGCCGGCGAGGGGCATCGCGATCGTCCAGAAGATTCGGAACTCGCCGGCACCATCGATCCGGGCCGCCTCGAGCAGCTCGTCCGGCAGGCCCTGGAAGAACTGGCGGGTGAGGAAGACGCCGAAGGGGCCGGCGAGGAACGGCAGGATCAGGCCCGGGTAGGTGTTGACGAGGTCGAGCGAGCTCATCAGC
>DASTEU010000017.1:0-6428 GCA_035709325.1 Candidatus Limnocylindrales bacterium
CGCGTCTTCGGCCATGCCGGCGAGGAGATCGGCGATCGCGCCGTCGGGTTCGGCCAGGCCGGTCGGGTTGTTCGGGCTGCAGAGCCATACGAGGTGGGCGCCGCAGGCGGCCGCGCGGACCGCGTCGACGTCGATCGACCAGCCATCGATCGCCGGGTTGCGGGGAACGTTGACGGCGCGGGCCGCCCGCTGCTCGGTGACGACCCGGTACATCGCGTAGCTCGGGGTCGGGATGACGGCGGTCCCGCCGGCCGGCAGGAACGCCTTCGCGACGAGGTCGAGGATCTCGTCGGCGCCGGCTCCGACGAGCAGCTCCTCGGTCGCGACGCCGTACGTCGCCGCGGCCGCTTCGACCAGCCGCCGGTAGTCGGAGGGCGGGTACTCCGAGAGCGGCGTCTCGAAGCGGCCTTCGGCCAGGAGGGCGGCGACGAGGCCGGGCGGCTCGGGCGAGGTATTGAGGTCGAACCGGACGATGCCATCGACCGGCACGCCGTAGCGCGCGGCCACCTCCTCATTCGTCGCCTCCCAGCTGTAGGCGGCCGGCCGGACGGGCGAGTGGTAGGTCACGGGCGTCGTCGTCACCGGGGCGGCCCGCCGCGGAATCGGGCGTCGACCGCGTTGCGGTGGGCAGTCAGGCCCTCGGCCTCGGCGAGCGTCCGGATCGTGGCGGCGATCGCGTTCAGGCCGTCCGCTTCGAGCCGCTGGACCTGGCTGTACCGCCCGAACGCCTCGACCCCGAGCGGGCCGCACGAGCGGGCGAGTCCGCCGGTCGGCAGGACATGGTTCGCCCCGGTCGCGTAGTCGCCGGCCGATTCGGGGGCCCAGCGGCCGACGAAGATCGATCCGGCGCTCTCGATTCCGGCGACGGCCGACTCGAGGTCCGCGACGTCGATCGAGAGATGTTCGGGGGCATAGGCGTTGACGAAGCCGATCGCCGCGGCCCGGTCCGGTGCGAGGGCGATCCAGCCGTGATCCCGGAGGGCCCGCTCGAGGATCGCCCGACGCTCGAGGCGGGGTAGGAGCGCGGCGACCTCGCGGTCGACGGCGTCGGCGAGTGCCGCGTCGGTCGTGACGAGGATCGCCGGCGAGTCGGGGCCGTGCTCGGCCTGGGTGACGAGGTCGGCCGCGACGATGAACGGATCGGCGGTCGCATCGGCGAGGACCATCCCCTCGGACGGGCCGGCCGGCAGGTCGATCCCGACGATGCCGCTGACCTCGATCTTCGCGGCGGTCACCCAGGCATTACCGGGGCCGACGATGCGGTCGACCGGCTCGAGCCCGGCGTCGTCGAGGCCGTACGCGAGCGCCCCGATCGCCTGGGCGCCGCCCGCGACGAGCACGGCGTCGACGCCGAGCAGTCCGGCGGCGCCGAGGAGGACGGAGTCGACGCCGCCGTCCGCGGCGGCCGGCGAGGCGACGACGATCTCGGGGACGGCCGCGACCCGGGCCGGGACGACGGTCATGACGAGCGACGAGGGATAGGGCGCCGATCCTCCGGGCACGTAGCAGCCGACCCGCCGCAGCGGCGTCCAGCGCCGCTCGATCGCGAGGCCGGGCCCGATCGGGGTCGTCGTCGAGGTCGGCCGCTGCGTCTCGGCGAAGCGGCGGACGTTCTCGATCGCCTGATCGAGGGCGCGGCGAACGGCGCGAGGGAGGGCCGCGGCGGCCGTCTCGAGCTCCGGCCTAGGCACGAGGAGCCGCCCGTCTCCGAGGCCGCCCCCGAAACGTGCGTTCGCCTCGCGGACCGCCTTGCCGCCGCGGGCGGCCACGTCGTCGAGGATCGCCCGTGCTCCGTCGCGGACGGCGGGATCCGGGACGGCGCCACGCCGGGTGAGGCGGTGGATCGTCGCGGCCGTCGCGGAATCGCCCGCGGCAAGGTCGAGGCGGCGGAAGCTGAAGGTCGGTGCGACGGACGATGCGGCGAGCGTCACGGGACGATCTTCTCGATCGGCAGGACGAGGATCCCGGACGCGCCGGCGGCCTTGAGCCGGGGCAGGAGGCCCCAGACCTCGTCGGCCCCGACGACGGAGTGGATCGCGATCATGCCCTCGTGGGCAAGCGGAATCACCGACGGCGACTCGAGCCCCGGCAGGAGGTCCTCGAGCTCCGGGAGCTTCGCGGCCGGCGCGTTCATCATCAGGTACTTGCGGCCGCGTGCGGCGATCACCGCGCTGAGCATCGTGTCGATCGACTCGAGCTGGGCCGTCCGCTGCTGGTGGGCGTCGGGGTTCGCGACGAGGACCGCCTCGGACGCGAGGACGTCGCCGATCGGCCGGAGGCCGTTCATCACGAGGGTCGAGCCGGTCGAGACGAGATCGACGATCGCCTCGGCGAGGCCGAGGCGCGGAGCGACCTCCACGGCACCCGAGATCGGGATGACGTCGACGGCGATCTGCCGCTCGGCGAAGAAGCGGCGGGCAGTGTTCGGATGGGCGGTCGCCACGCGCAGCCCGGCGAGGTCGTCGACGACCTGGTAGGGCGTGTCGGTCGGGACGGCGGCGGCGAGGCGGCATCGGCCGTAGCCGAGCTCGCGGATTCGGGGCAGCTCGGCGCCGGTCTCGGCGAGGAGGTCGATGCCGGTGATGCCGAGGTCGGCGACGCCGTCGCCGACGAACTCGATCACGTCGTTCGTCCGCACGAACAGGATGTCGAGGTCGAAGTTCTGGACGCGGGCGACCAGGCTCCGGTCGTGCTCCTCGAAGATCAGGCCGGCATCGTGGAGCAGGTGCAGGGTGGGCTCGACCAGCCGACCCTTGTTCGGGACGGCGAGCCGCAGGCGGTCCCTCATCGCTCGGGGCCGGTGGGGTAGGGGATGCCGGCCTCCTGGGCGGCCTTCAGCCGGGCCAGCGCCTCGCGGTAGCCGCCTTCGCCGTGATTGAGCCACGAGTTGATCCTGGTGATCGTGGCGGTGCTCGCGCCGGTCTCGCGCGAGATCTGGGCGTAGTGCAGGCCCGCGTCGAGCTTTCGGACGATCGACCAGCGTTGGGCCATGTCGTGGATCTCGTTGAGCGTGCACAGGTCGCGGAAGAAGCGCTCCGCGTCCTCGCGCGTCTCGAGCCGCAGGATCGCGTCGAAGAGCGCCTCCGCCTCGGCGGTTCGCCAGTCGTCGGCCATGCCCGTCTCGTTCGCCCTCGTCCTACCGTGCTAATGTATTAACGTGCTAACACGGTAGCATGGTGAGCGAGAGCGTGGCAAGGGGCGAATTCGAGGTGTTGGCGGCGATCGACCTGCGGGGCGGTCGCGTCGTCCGGCTCCGCCAGGGCGATTATGCCCGCGAGACCGAATACGGCGACGATCCGGCGGCGGTGGCCGAGCGCTTCGTCGACGGGGGAGCGCGCTGGCTCCACGTCGTCGACCTCGACGGAGCCCGCCTCGGCGAGCCCGTCCAGGGGGCAGAGATCCGGCGAATCGTCGGGGCCGTCGCCGGCCGGTCGTCGGTGGAAGTGTCGGGCGGCCTGCGGACCGCCGAGGCGGTCGAGGCCATGCTCGCGGCCGGCGCCGATCGCGTCGCGATCGGGACCGCCGCCGTCGAGGACCCCGAGCTGGTCGCCGATCTCGTCGGCCGACTCGGACCCGAACGGATCGCGGTCTCGGTCGACGTCCGGGAGGGACTCGCGATCGGGCGCGGCTGGCGGCCCGGATCGCCCGGCGTTGACCCCCAGGTGCTGCTGGCCCGCCTCGCCGCCGCCGGGGCTGCGACGTTCGAGGTCACCGCGATCGACCGCGACGGCGTGGCCGGCGGCCCGGACCTCGCGGGCCTCGAGCGGCTCGTCGGGCTCGGCGCCGGCTCGATCATCGCGTCGGGCGGCATCCGCGACGCCACCGACCTGCGGGCCGCCGCCGCGATCGGGTGCACGGGAGCGATCGTCGGGCGCGCCCTCTACGACGGTTCGCTCACGATCGAAGCGGCGGTCGCCGCCGTTCCGGGGCGCGCCTGACCGGGTCGCCGGCCGCCGGTCGGCCGAGACCGGCCCGCTCACCGGTTTCAGTGACCGGCGGTTTCGAGCTCCTTGCGATGCGCCTCGATCACCTTCTCGGCGACGTGCTGGGGGACTTCCTCGTAGTGGTCGAGCGTCGCCGTGAACGTCCCCCGGCCGTGGGTCAATGACCGCAGCTCGGTCGCATACGTGAACAGCTCCGCCTGGGGCACGTGGGCCGACACGACCTGGGTGCCGTCGTCGAGCGTGTCCATCCCCAGCACCCGCCCGCGCCGCGTGTTGAGGTCGCGATTGACGTCGCCCATGTACTGCTCGGGGACCCGGACCTCGATCGCCATGATCGGCTCGAGCAGGGCGGGCTTGCACTCCATGACGCCCTTCTTGAGGGCCATCGAGGCGGCGATCTTGAACGAGAGCTCGTTCGAGTCGACCGTGTGGAACGAACCGTCGTAGAGCGTGGCCTTGAAGTCGCTCAAAGGGTAGCCGGCCAGGACGCCCTCGGCCGCGGCCTCGCGGATGCCTTTCTCGACGCCGGGAAAGAACCCCTTCGGGACCGATCCGCCGACGACCTTGTCGGCGAATTCGACCCCGCCGCCCGGGTTCGGCTCGATCTCCAGCCAGACGTGGCCGAACATGCCGTGGCCGCCGGTCTGCTTCTTGTATTTGCCCTCGACCTTCGTCGTCGCCCGGATCGTCTCCTTGTAGGGGACCCGCGGCGTCTTCGTCACGATCGAGGCGCCGAACTTGCGCTTGAGGCGTTCGCCGATCACCGCGATGTGGGCCTCGCCGGTCCCGACGAGGACCTGCTCGCCGGTCTCGGTCCGCTCCAGCCGGGCCGACGGTTCCTCCTCGAGCATCCGCTGGAGCGCGGCGCCCATCTTGTCGAGGTCGGCCTTGGTCTGCGGCTCGATCGCGACGGTCAGGCTCGGGGCGGGGAACTCGAGGGGCGGCAGGATGATCGGCTGATCCTTCGTCGAGAGCGTGTCGCCGGTTTCGGTCGCGGCGAGCTTCGCGACGGCCCCGATCTCGCCGGCCATGAGCTCGCCGATCGGCTCCTGATCCTTGCCGTGGAGCAGCAGGAGCTGGCCGATCCGCTCGTCCTCCTGACGGTTCGCGTTCCAGGCGTGGGCCTGGCTGCGGAGCGTTCCGGAGATGATCCGGAGGTACGTCAGGCGCCCGACGAAGGGGTCGGCCGAGGTCTTGAAGACGCGGGCGACGAGCGCGCCGGCCGGATCCGGGGTGATCGTCACCTCGGCGCCGGTCTTCGCGTTCTTCGCCGCGACCGCGGGCTCCTCGGCCGCGGTCGGCATGTAGCGGATGAACGCGTCGAGGAGGGCGTTCATGCCGATCCCCTTCGCCGCGCTGCCGACCAGGACCGGCGCGAGGATCGAGTCGCGGACGCCGCGGTGGAGGCAGGCGTCGAGCTCCTCGTCGCTGATCTCCTCGCCCTCGAGGTACTTCGTGAGGACGTCGTCGTCGGCCTCGGCGGCGGCCTCGAGCAGCTGGTCCCGGCGGGCGGCCACCTCGGATTCGAGCTCGGACGGGATCGGAATCTCGACCTCGGTCTTGCCGTCGAACCGCCACGCCTTGCGGTGGACGAGATCGACGTAGCCCTCGAACGCCTCGCCGGCACCGATCGCGACGTGAAGCGGCGCGATCTTGCTGCCGAAGGTCGAGCGGAGTGCGTCGAGGGCGGCCGTCGGGTTGGCATTCTCGCGATCGCACTTGTTGATGAAGAAGCAGCCGGCCCGCCCGGTCGAGCGGCCGAGCCCGACGGCCGTCTCGAGCCCGGATTCGACGCTGGCCGAGGCGTCCATGACGAACAGGGCGCCGTCGGCGGCCGCGAAGCCCGAGATCACCTCGGAGACGAAGTCTGGATAGCCGGGCGTGTCGACGAGCGTGATCCGGGTCGCGTCGTGTTCGAACGTCGCGACGGCCAGGCTCAGCGATTCACGTCGCTTCTGTTCCTCGGGTTCGTAGTCGAGGTGCGCCGTCCCGTCGTCCACCCTGCCGAGCCGCTGGATCGCGCCGGCCTGAAAGAGCAGGTGCTCGGCGAGCGTCGTCTTGCCACCGCCCGCGTGGCCCGCCAGGACGATGCTCCGGAGGTGGGCTGGATCAACGGTCTTCATCGTCATCGACGGGTCGTACCTCACGACTGCGGGGTTGCCGGGACGATCGGCGAAAGGGATCTGTGGGTGCGCTCGCGGGCCCGGCCGGGGAGGGCGCCAGGCCGCGGTGGGGCCATGATAGTCGGCTATACTCCGGCCCGCGATGTCCGGACAGTCCAAGTGGTCCACGATCAAGCGTCAGAAGGGGGCGAACGACGCCAGGCGGGGGGCGCTCTTCACGAAGGTCACCCGCGAGATCATGATCGCGGCCCGCCAGGGCGGCCCGGACCCCGACGCGAACTACCGGCTCCGCCTCGCGGTCGACAAGGCCCGCCGGCCGCCGATCAACATGCCGTCGGACAACATCAAGCGGGCGATCGAG
>DASTEU010000018.1:0-6489 GCA_035709325.1 Candidatus Limnocylindrales bacterium
CAGCGCACGCGAGACGTGCTGGGCCGGTCCCGCAGGCAGCGCTGAAGCCCGGTTCGGCCCGCGCGGATCGGACCGAATTTTGAACCAAAGGGCGCGTCACGACGCCCATATACGCAGAGGGCCTACGAGCCGAGGGACCAGGCGCGCCGGCCGGCAGGTCGCGCCGTGGCTCGCGAGGCACTGCGTCGCACCGGTCGACTGACCCGATTCATCGGCTGGCACGCCAGCAGCACAGCGACCCCCGGCCCTTCTGGGGAGGGCCGGGGGTTCGTTCGTGACGATGATCGACACTGCGATCGTCGATGATTGGCCGCGATGCCAGCGCCGTTCACGGGCCGCGAGGCCGAGCGCCGCCTCGTCGCCGCTCTCGTCGAGCGCGTCCGCGCGGGCCGACCGGGCG
Organism: Candidatus Limnocylindrales bacterium; assembly: GCA_035709325.1. Lineage (GTDB taxonomy): Bacteria > Chloroflexota > Limnocylindria > Limnocylindrales > CSP1-4 > CF-46. The sequence goes on from DASTEU010000018.1 coordinate 401, forward strand.
TCATCGTGTTCGTCGGAGCGGCCGGCGTCGGGAAGAGCCGCTTGCTGCGGGAGATCGGAACGCCCTCCGGCATGCGCCGGTGGGACGTCGTCGGCTACGAGCCGGAGGCCTCCGTCCCCCTCGCCGCGACGGGCACGATCCTCCGCATGATCCGCACCGTTGCCTCGACCGCGGCATTGCCGGCCGTGGACGAGGGCTCGGCGGAGCTCGTCCGGGTCTTCGAGGCTGCGTTCGAGGCCCTCGTCGCGGCAGGTCCGGCGCTGCTCGTCATCGACGACCTGCAGTGGCTGGACTCATCGTCCGCGGCGCTCGTCCACTACCTGGTTCGCGGCGCCGTGGCGGGCGACGTGCCGCTCGGCGTCGTCGTCGCTGCTCGACCCGGTCCGGAGAGCGCGCCGGCCATCGAGGCGCTCGAGCGACTCCTGGCCGATGCAGACGCGCTGACGATCCACGACATCGGCCCCCTCGAGGAAGACGACGCGATCGCCCTCCTCCGGGCCGCCGCTCCGGCGCTCTCAGCCGCCGAAGCCGCGCGGATCTGGCGAGGCGCCGGCGGATCGCCGTACTGGCTGCTCGCGATCGCCCAGGCTTCGGGCGGCGATCCATCGACCCTCCTCCGCGAGCGCCTCGATCGACTCTCGACGGACGCGGCTACGCTCCTCGGTCTGCTCGCGATCGCGGCCCGCCCGACGGGTGCGAGCGATGCGGCGGCACTCCTCGAGTGGCCCGAGGCGCGCGTGTCGGCAGCGGTCCGCGAGCTGCAGCGGACCGGCCTGGGGACCGATACGGCCGCCGGCCTGAAGGCTGCCCACGACCTCGTCCGTGAAGCCGTCGCGGTTGGCCTGCCCGAGGCGATCCGGCGGGAGCACCATCGGCGGCTCGCCGCCGGCTACGAACATGCGGCAGGCGACGACCTTCAGCAACTGTCCGCCGCGCTCGGCCACCGGATGGCGGCCGGTGAGCCGGCGATCGACCTGGCGGTCCGGGTCTCGACGGCCGATCGACGCAGGTGGCTCGGCCGGGACGGTCTCGAGTCGCTCATTCGCGTGACCGACGAGGCGGACGATGACGAACCGCAGCTCCCGATGCTCCGCCGCGAAGTCGCCCGGCTCGCCTCCGAGCTCGGCATCTCCGACGTCGCTCTCGACCGCTGGCGGCCTCTCGTGGAGGCGGGCCTTCCCGAGGAGCAGGCAGAGGCGCGGCTTGCGGCCGCCTGGGAGGCATACCGCCTGGGCGACCCGACGGAGCTGCGCGAGCTGCTCCGGCCGCCGGCAGGCGGGTGGGATCCCGTCCAGGCGGTGGAGGTTCTGGCCCTCGAAGCGTCGAGCCTGCTCTGGCTGGAGGCGCGTTCGGCGGACGGCCAGGCGCTCGCCACCAGCGTGCTCGAAGCTGCTCGACGCCTGGCCCGAGACATCCCGCAGAGCGCCGACCGGACGGCCGTCGAGCGCGCGTATCGCGCCGCCTTGAAGGTTGCGTTCGAGGCGGCCATGCAGGCCGAGAACTGGCAGGGGCTGCCGGCACTCGCCGCGGAGCAGGTCGAGGCCACGTCCCGCCTCGCCGGCCGCGCACGCATCGAAGCCCTCCTCTACGAGGTGATGGCACTCCGGTTCCAGGGCGCCGCGCGAACCCGGTACCTCGCCGCCGAGCGCTGCCGGGAGGCGCTGCAGCTGGCCCGGCGAGATGTCCTCCCGGACCTGATGATCGAGGCCGGCCACTTCCTCGCCCAGTCGCTCCACGCGCTCGGTCGCCTCGAGGAGGCGGAGGCCGTCTCGGCCGAGTCGGTCGAGCTGGCGGAACGAGTCGGCGACTTCTCGAAGCTCCGGGCGCGCCCGAAGAGCCTCCTGTGGGAAATTCGCGTCTCGCTCGGCCCGTGGCGCGAGGCACTCGCGAACTTCGAGGCGGAGGGCGCGAAGCTCGACCCGCACTTCCGACTGGCCCAGTACCAGACCGCCGCCTCGCTGACCTCGCGGATCCAGGGCCGGGCCGCCGCCAACCGCGCGGCGGAGCTCGTCGAGCTCTCGCTGGCCGATTCGGAGACCGCGGGGTGCACCCGGTGCCGGCGGGAGGCGCAACTCGTCAACGCGGTGACGCTGGCCCGGGTCGACCGGCCGGACGACGCCCGCCGGCTCCTTGCCGCCGCCGACGACGACAGCCGACCGGAGCCGTACGTGGAAAGCGCCAGGTTATGGGCTCGCGCTCTCCTCCAGGCGCCGGCGACGCATGAACTCGAGGCCGTCATTGCCCGCTGCCGGCTCAGTGGTCATCACCTCGACGCACTCTGGGCGACGATCGACCTGGGGCGTGTCCTTGCCGGCGTCGATGCCCCCCGTGCCTCGCACGTCCTGCGCGAGGCCGGTCGGGAGGCGGAGTCGATGGGCGCGCGGACGCAGGCCCAGGTCATCGACCGGCTGTTGCGCGGCCTCGGCCAGCGGACGTGGCGTCGAACGGCCGCCTCCGCGGACCCGACCACCGCGCTCACCGATCGCGAGCGAGAGGTCGCCGAACTGATCGCGAACGGGGCCACGAACGTCGAGATCGCCGCGACGCTCTTCGTATCGGTCAAGACCGTCGAGCGCCACGTCTCGAACCTCCTCGCGAAGTACGACGCCCGGAATCGAACCGAGCTCGCCCAGCGCTGGTCGTCGCGACCGTCCTGATCCGCCGCTGCACGCTGAGGGTTTCCCCCGATGAACGGCGTCGGCCGACGCGCGACGCTGCGGCTGTTCATCGGACGGACAGCGAAAGGAGCGGCATGGGCGTCGCGGTCGTGCTCATGGCGGCGGAACCTGAGGATCTCGGCGTCGCGCCGGGATTCCTCTCGGTTCTCGGCCGGCTGGGGGTGACGCACGTCCGAGTGCTTCGGGACGACGGCGGGATCGCGCTCGTCCTCGAAGGCTGGGCCTTCGATCCGGCGTCTGCCGGCGAGGTCGCGAACATGTTGCGCCGCCCCGTCGATCGCGTGCTCCGTCCGCTTGTCGATGTCGCGTTGAGCGACGAAGTCGGAGGTCGATCAAGTGTTTCGACGACGTAGCCTGCTCGGGATGGTGGCTGCTGGATCACTGCTACTCACGCTCGCCGGGCCCGTGTCGGCCCATCCGCACGTGGTGTCCACGTCCGGCCAGGTCATCGCCCACGGCCAGAACCACGGACCGTTCGTGAACGGCGTCGCTTGTGGCGGCGACCCGGCCGCGTATGGCCTCGAGACCGCCCACCATGGCCCCGATGCCGGGACCGCCGGCAAGGCCGACGGCTGCTACATGACGACCGGCGGCGTGGCCCCGGGCGCCGACGTGGAGAACCCCGTCATCCGCTGACCAGGGGACGCGGCGCCTGCTTCAGGGATGAGGCAGGCGCCGCAGTGAATCGTCGGCGAGAGGGGTGGACGCGGTTCTCTCGAGGGACCACACTTGCCCGAGCGATCGACCGCGATCGGCCGGCCGGAACCGCGCCGATGACCCTCACCGCGCCAGCCGGCGGCGCGGACTTCCTGCTCGCGGTCGTCCTCGTCCGCGCTGCCACCAGGCGGAGGCAGCCATGGGACAGGTACACGAGACGGTCCACATCGATGCGCCGGTGGATGTGGCATGGGCGATCGGTCGGGACGTCAACCGCATTCCCGAGTGGAACACCACGGTGGCGTCCGTCAAGGATGCGACCGGACCCCTTGACGTCGTCGGCGCGAGCTATACCGCGGTCTCGAAGATCGTCGGCCGGCCGCTCGAGGTCGTCTGGCGGGTCGAGCGCGTCGAGCCGATGCGGTTCGGCGAAGCCGTGGCGACGGCGCCCGGCGGTGGCAGCGCCAGGACCCGGGTCGCGTACGAGCCGGACGGCGCCGGCTGTCGCGTCACGATCGACGTGGACTACGAGCTGCCCGGCGGCTTCCTCGGGGGCGTCGCGGACAAGCTGTTTGCGGAACGATCGATGGCCCGCGACGTCCGCCACTCGTCGGAGAACTTCAAGGCGCTCGTCGAACAGGAGGCCGCCGTCGCCGCTCCTCGCTGATCCGGCCTTCTCGCCCGCGACGGGCCTACGGCTCGGCGATCGTCAGCGTCCAGCGGACCGTGCTGTCCGGGGCGATCGAGAGGACCGTCGCCGATGAGCCGTTCGCCTCGGGCTCGAGGGCGAGCGCCCAGATGCCTCCGCCGGGGGCCGGGACGATCGAGTGGAAGTAGGCGCCCGGCCGGGTGAGCCCGACCGGCCAGCCGTCCACGACCTGTCCCCGGCCGGTCAGCGCGATGAGCCGGCCACCCGCGGACGAGGACGTCGCCGACTGGGCGACGTACAGGACGTCAGACGTATCGACGACGGGCGCGACACGGGGGAAGCCGCAGCCCGTGTCTCCGGGGCCGCACCGGCCGGCAGCCTCGAGCCTGGTCGAAGACCTGTAAGGCCATCCGGGACGCATGGCGCCGCTCGGATCCAGTGCCAGGATTTCGGTACCGCCTTGCTCTGAGAGGAGGAACGTGGTCCCCCTCGCTCCCACGACCGGTGGGGCCGCGTGAGATTCGATGCCCCCGAGTACGGCGGACGCCAGACCGATCGGCAGATCGTCCGCGCTCGCCGGCAGGATCTGACCGTTCCGATCCATGACGAGCGTTCGGCTGGACTCGGCTCCGGGTTCACCGGCGGCCGCGTAGATGCGGCCTTCGTCGTCGAACGCCAGACCCGACACGTCATCGTCGATCGTGACCGGCCATGAGGGGAACAGGCCCTCGAGACGGATTGCGAAGATCACGGCGCGCCCGGTCTCCGAGGTCCACTCGTGCTGGACGACGTAGCCGGTGCCGTCGGGGCCGATCGCGTAGTCCGTGTCGCAGCAGTCGTACTGCACGACGCTGCCGGTCCGGAGTGTGCCACGGCCGTCGATCAGCCCGAGCTTGACTTCCTGCGGTGCACCCTCCTGCACCTCGTCGCCCATGTACGGGCGGATCAGCACCGCAAGGTCCGGGCCGACCATCCGCGCGCCGAGCCGCCATGGCTCTCCTGCAACCTCGACCGGCCAGCCAGCCAGCGTTCGCCCACCTGCGTCGAAGCCGAAGATCAGAACCGTCGGCGCCTGGAGGCCCTCGTCGCCCTGATCACGCGGGTCGCAGATGAGTCGGACCGACCCGTCGTCCCCGGAGGCGATCTCCGGACACCACGGTGACGCGACACGGATCGGCCAACCGGAACGGACCGTGCCGTCGGCGGCGAGGAGCGCGAGGACGTGCGTCTCCCCGTCCGCGATCGATACGTACAGGCCGCGATCCGGGCCCGCCGCCATCACGACATTGCTTACGCCTGCGTCCCCGCGGATCGGCAGGGTCCCCGCACCGGTCGCGGGCGGCTGCGCCGTCGGACCGGCCGAGGAACCCGGGCCTGGTGTCCCGTTCGGTGGGGCGCTGGCGGACGGGCTGGCGTCGACGGAGCCTCCCTGCGACGCTGACGCCGACGCGTCGGCAGACGGATTCGGCGACGCGCTCGCCCCCGGCTCCCCTGCCCCCGTCTCGGGCCGCTGAAGCAGCGCAACGAGGACCAGGGCAACCACGATGACGGCGCCCACGGCCACCGCCACGGCGACGAAGCGCGGGTCGAAACGACGCGACCTTCGCGGGCTGGGTTCGAACGCTGGCTGGTAGTCCATACGACGATGACGCTCAGGGTGCCCGACTGTGTCGGTCGAAACGTGTCGGCTCGCCGACACTCCCGGCGCCGCGCCGCGCGTCGTCCGAGGCGGTCCGTCATACGCCGGCTGGTACGCCTGATTACACAGAAGGCACGCCCGAGAAGATTGAACCGTTGGCACGCGCTCGGCCCTCTGTCGTCTGACTGCGTCCAATCGGACGGGTCGAGGGCGAAGGAGAACGGGTGCACCGAGGGCACGTGGACCAGGCAAAGGTCGGGTTCACCTTCTTCGGCAGGGCCCCGCCACGGACGACGGCCGCCGACCGCGCCGAGCTCGAAACGAGCATCGACTCGATCGAGATCGGGAGCTGAGCACCAATCCAGGTCCGAACGCAATCTGAAGGAGGTCCAATGAACCGCTCCGCCGCCCGGGCCATCGCGCTCGGCATCCTCGCCGTCCTCGCCATCGGCGGCGTCGCCCTCGC
>DASTEU010000019.1:0-10013 GCA_035709325.1 Candidatus Limnocylindrales bacterium
GCGTCAGTCGAGCGTGTCGGACGGGGCCGGCGCCTCGCCGCCGTAGACATCGCCCATCCGCTCGAGCGCCTCGGGATTCCGGGTGCGAAGGACGAAGTAGAGGACGATCCCGGCCAGCATCCAGAGCCCGACGATCGGCGCCGTCCATCGCAGAGCGGTGTCGTACGGCGGAAGCTCGACGTCCAGGATCGGGATCGTCAGGCCGCCGATCACCGCGAGTCCCGCGGGGATCATCGCCACGACGCCGAGGACCGGCACGATCAGGTGCTTGATGGCATTGAATTCGTCCCGCCGCTCGCGCCAGAAGTAGCCGATGCACGCGAGGTTCACGCAGATGTAGATGAAGACGAAGATGAGCCCCAGCATCGTGCCGAGGAAGACGTACACGTTCAGACCGCCGAAGCTGGCGGCGCCCTCGGGGGTCGGGAAGGGGTCGTTGGCGAGGATGAACCCGAGCACGACCGCGATGATCAGCGCGCTGATCGCCTGGAAGTGGACCGCGTTCACCGGCGCGCGCGTCTCGCGGTGGACCGCCGCGAACCAGCGCGGCAGCAGCGCGACGCGGCCCATCGCGAACAGGCTCCGCGTCGCGGCGGTTGCTCCCGCGTTCGCGTTCGCCAGCGAACTGTTGAGGATCGCGAAGACGATCAGCAGGCCGCCGATGCCGGGCAGGACCTCCTCGGCCATGAAGCCCCACGGGTCGCCGTCGTTGAACGTGTAGAACTCGGCCATCCGGTCCGGCCCGAAGAACACGGTGGCGGCGTAGTAGTTGAAGACGTAGAACAGGCCGACGAGGATGGCCGACCAGATCACCGCGCGCGGGATCGTGCGGCGGGGCTCCCGGGTCTCCTCGCCCAGCGGCGCGGCCGCCTCGAAACCGATGAAGGCGAGCAGGCAGAAGATCATCCCCTGGAAGGCGGGTCGGACGCCGTCGGCCCCGGGAACGAAGACGTTCAGCGTGTTCTGGTCCGCGTTCACGATGAGGAGCATCGAGATGAGCAGGAAGATCGCGATCTCTATGACGCCGAGAACGAGCCCGGCACGCGTCGAGATCGCGACGCCCCGATAGATGAGCCACCAGACCGCGAGGCCGCAGAGGACGGCGAGCGCGAGCCACGCGAACTCGAAAGAGATGCCCAGGTACGAGGAGAGGAAGATCGCCCCGTAGAACCCGAAGCCTCCGAGCAGAAGCGGCATCACCAGCGGCTCTGCGAGGGCGAAGCCCCAGGCCACGAGCCAGCCGAAGAACGAGCCCAGCCCGTTGCGGACATAGGTGAACATTCCGCCCGCGGACGGCAGGTGCCGGGCGAGCTCGGCCATCGAGAACGCCGTGAACAGGACGGCGATCATGGCGAAGAGCACGGCCAGTGGCGTGATGCCGCCGGCGAACGAAGTCGCCGCACCGATCGAGAGCGCCGTCGCCACGGCCGGTGCCATGTGGGTGATCGACTGGAACAGCACCTCGGGCAGCCCGATGGCGTCGCGCTCCAGTGATGGTGCCGCATCCCCAATCGGTCGCTCGGTCGCGGTCATCCCGACCCTCCCTCCTCCAACCCCCACCGGCAGTAGCGCGACTCGCCTGCGCCGGGGCGAAGCCGCGCGGCGAATATAGGCGCGGCCCGCGGTTCAGGGAAGAGGAAAATTCCCGGCGACCCGCCATCGCGGCCGAAGACGGCGCGTTGGCTCATCCGGGATCGCCATGGCCCAGGCGGTCCTGCGCCGCGGAAACGGCGGCCCTGAGCCCGGATCCGGCCACGAACCCGAACGCGGCTTCGTGCAGCCGACCGACCAACGGCAGCCTCGAGTGGAGGACGGCCTCCTGCCGGACGCGAGTTCCGCCCGGGACCGGCTCGATCTCGATCACGAGGTCCATGTCCATGAGCTTGTTCGTCGACCGGTGAACCTGTCGTCGGCGCGCATCCCATTCGACGATCAGCCAATCGCTGACGTCCTTCATGCCCATCATGCGGGTCCGCTCGCGGTATGTCCGGCCCAATCCCGACGGGCCGTTCACCGAGATGACTTCTTCGACGAACGGGATCCAATCGGCCGACCGGGCGATGTCCCCGTAGAGCTCCCAGACTCGGTCCGGCGACGCCGCCACGACGGCTTCGGCCGCGACGCGCTTCGTCCGCACGGCGAGACTCGTTGCATGGCGGTCGGACGCGTGGACGATCATGGCAATGACTCCGCGGCAGTGACGCTCCCGGCGAAGCCAGTAGCTTTCACGAGATGGATAGTTACACTATCCACTAGCGCCTCGCCATGGACGAATGACGGTTGCCAGGTCACCACGTCGGGCCTGAACGCCTGGGGTAGGCTGACCGCCCGGTTGTGAACCTCCACCTGATGGGCGGTGTATGTCCGGGTGATCGGCCCCACGGGTCGGATGCGGGAGGATTCTGGCGGCTTGCTCCGTTCGGCCGGCCTCTGGCGCGCGCTGCTGCACCGAAGTCGGTCCGACTGGCCGGTGGTCCTCGCGGCTGGGGCGCTCCTGCTCTGCGCGACCGTGCTCCTCGCCGCGGGCGCGGTCTACGGTGACGTCGTGGCCGACGGCGGGATGCGTCGGGCGATCCTCGACGCGCCGCCCCAGGATCGGGTCGTCGTCGTCACCTCGACGGCCGGCCCGGCCGATGTCGGCGCGATCGACGAGGCAGTCACCGAGCACGCGACCGAGATCCTCGGCGCGAGCGGGGGCGATGTCGGCCTCGTCATCCGGACCGGCGGCTTCGTCCAGGCCGGTCTCGATCCCGACGACCCGGGCGGGTTGACCCGGCTCGCCGCATACCGGGCCATCGAGGACCACGCGACGCTCGTCGACGGGCGCTGGCCCGAGCCCGGCGGCGAACCCTTCGAGGCGGTCCTCTCCGAGGGCGCCGCCACGGCGCTCGACGCCGCGCCCGGGTCCACCCTCGAGCTCGTCAGCCGCGACAACCCGTCCGTCACGGCCCGGGTCCGCATCGTCGGCATCTGGCGCGCCGACCGCGACGATCCGTACTGGACGGCCGACGCGCTCGAGCTCGAGGGCGTCGAGACGCGCGGCCCGTTCACCACGAGCGGCCCGATCGTCATCTCGAGCGACGACCTGGTCCGCCGCCTCGGCGTCCGAGAGCTCGACCTGGCGTGGCGGGCCTATCCGCACGTCGACGGGCTCCGGGTCGACGGTCTCGAGTCGCTTCGCGCCGGGATCGAGTCGCTCGACGAGCGCCTGCGGGACGCGCGCCTGCCGGGTCGATCGCTGCGGGTGGTCTCGGAGCTGCCGGGGACGCTCGCCCAGCTCGACCGGGCCACGCTCGTCAGCCGGAGCGGCGTCATGCTGCTGACCGTCCAGTTCGCGATCCTCGCCGGGTACGCGATCGTGCTCGTCGCCGGGATGCTCATCGAGCGGCGGAGGGTCGAGTCGGCCCTGCTCCGATCGCGCGGCGCGAGCACGCTCCACCTGGCGGCGATGGCGTTTGGCGAGGCGCTCCTGCTCGCGATTCCGGCCGCGATCGTCGCGCCGTGGCTCGCGGTCTGGGTCGTCCAGCTGCTCGGCTCGGTCGGGCCCCTGGCCGAGGCCCGGATCGTGTCGACGGCCACGGTCGACACGGGCGTCATGCTCGTGGCCGGCGTCGCCGCGTTCGCCTGCGTCCTCGCCCTGACCCTGCCGTCGCTGGTCGGCGGCGGCGACCCGGCCGGCGTGCGGGCCCGGCTTGCTCGCCAGGTCGGCCGGACGTTCGCGACGCGGATCGGGGTCGACTTCGTCCTCGTCGTCGTCGCCGCGATCGGGCTCTGGCAGCTGCGTCTCTACGGCTCGCCGCTGACCGAGAACGCCCGGGGCACCCTCGGCTTCGACCCCCTCCTCGTCGCCGCGCCGGGGATCGGTCTGCTGGCCGGCGGGATCGTGGCGACCCGCCTCGTGCCGCGACTCGCCGAGATCGCCGAGCGGGTGCTCGATCGGCGGCGCGGCCTCGTCCCCGCGATCGGGTCGCGCCAGCTGGCCCGCCGACCGCTCCGCTATACCCGCTCGGCGCTCCTGCTCATGCTGGCAGCGGCGCTCGGCACGTTCGCCGCCAGCGACGCCGCGACGTGGCAGCGCTCGCAGGCGGACCAGGCGACGTACCAGGTCGCTGCCGACGTCCGCGTCGGCTTCGACGACCTCGCCCTGCCGAGCTGGGCCGTCGGCCCGGCGATCCGCTCCTTCGCGGGCGTGACCGACGCCCGGCCGATCGTCCGGGGGACGGTCGACGTCGGCCGCGCCGTGCGGAGCGGCCAGCTCCTGGGGATCGATCCGGTTGCGACGCAGCCGCTCGTGAACTACCCGAACGCCGACGCCGCGACGCGCCTGCCGCCACTGCTCGCCGGCCTCGCCGACGCGCGACCGTCGAACGCCGCTGTCCCTCTCGACGGAGAGCTGCGGCGCCTGGCGGTCGTCCTCGACGCGGCGATCGTCGCGGACACCGAGGCCGACCCCCAGGCGACCATCCCGCCGGACTACACGGGCATCGCGATCACCGTGCTGCTGGAGGACGCGGACGGGCGACTCCACCGGGTGACCGGCGAGAGCGGCCGATTCGCGGGCGACGGCCAGCGGATCGAGATCTCGCTCTCCACCGTCGTCGCCGGTATGGAGGTCGCGTTCCCCGGCCCGGCCCGTCTCCAGGCGATCGAGCTCTCGTTCGTCGGCCCGCGGGACGTCATCGCGATCGGCCGGGTCGACGTCCGTCGCGTCGAGGCCAGTCCCACGACCGGCGGCCGCGACTGGGTCGACGTCGGCTGGGCACCGAACGCGGCCGGCTGGCGCTGGGTGGCGATCCGGAGCGGCGACGATCGCTCCTACCGGCCGCCGCCCGGTGGACCCGGCTCGATCGTCTTCGGCTACGAGCCGGAGCTCGCCGAACCGCTGTACGGCGGCGGGAGCGCGGTCTTCCGTTCGGTTGCGACGCCGGCCGAGGCCGCCGTCCTGCCTGCGGTCGTCAGCGATGCGTTCCTGGCCGAGAGTGGTGCCGCGGTCGGCGAGGAGCTCGCCGTCGCGGTCACCGGCCAGCGGCTGACGATGCGCGTCGTCGGCAGCACGCCAGACTTCCCCTCGCTCGATCCGCGCGTTCCGTTCGCGATCGTCGACGCTACGACGCTCGAGCGGGCCCGCCAGGCCGGGACCGGCCAGCTCGTGCCGACCCGGGAGTGGTGGCTGAAGGTCGATCCGCCGAGCGCGCCCGTCGTCGAGGAGGCGCTCCGCCGGGCACCGGTCGCAGCCGATGACGTCGTCGGGCGCGAATCTCTCACGCGGTCGCTCGCGGGGGATCCGGTCTCGCTCGGAATCATCGGCGCCCTCGGCCTCGGGGCGCTGGCGGCGCTCGTGTTCGCGGCGATCGGCTTCGTCGTGTCGGCGACCGTCGCGACGAGTGAGCGGGTGACCGAATTCGCGATCCTCCGAGCACTCGGCCTGTCGGTCCGCGAACTGTCGGCCTGGGTCTCGCTCGAGAACGCGTTCCTCCTCGTGTTCGGCCTCGTCGCGGGCTCCGGGCTCGGGATCCTGCTCGCCTGGCTCGTCCTGCCGTTCGCGACGCTGACCGAGAGCGGCGAGGCCGCCGTGCCGGCCGCCGAGATCGTCGTGCCCTGGACCGCGATGCTGCCGATCTACGTCGCGGCGCTGGCGCTTTTCGCCGTGACCGTCGTCGTCGTGACGCGCCAGGTTCGAGCCGCCGCGATCAGCACGGTCCTCCGGGCGGGCGACGAATGAAGGCGGCGCTGCTCATGGCCGTCCGCCGCTTCCGCGACGGCCGGGTCGCGCCGGCAGGTTTGGCCCTCCTCGTTCTCGTGACCGCCGCCTGCGCGGCCGCCGCTCCGCGGCTCCTCGACCGCTTTGCCGACGACGCCCTGCGCGGAGCCGTGGCCGGCGCGAGCCCATTCGACCGGAACGTCCAGCTCGTCCAGGAGCGGCGCTACGAGGCCGATGCCGACGACCCGACGGGCCGCGTCGCGGAGGCGGGTGAGCGCCTCGAGGCCCAGATGCCGGCGGGCGTCCCGGCGCTGTTCGGTCGCCGGATCTACGTCGTCGACACGTTCCGCTGGTCGATCGTCAACGACACGCCGGATCCGAGCTTTCTGCGCCTGCGGATCCAGCAGGGAGCCGAGGACGAGATCCGCATCGTCGAGGGCCGGGCGCCGACGGCGGCGACCCGGACGATCGTCGAGGACCGGCCCGACCCCGAAGAGGACCTCGAGATCACCGTGCTCGAGGTCGCCCTGTCGGTCGAGTCGCTCGACGCGATCGACATGGCCGTCGGCGACACGCTCCGCCTGGCGCCCGACGAGAACGACCGCCTCGTCGGCCGCGGCGGTGTCCCCGAGGAGAACGCGGTCGACATCGTCGGGGTGTTCGAGGTGGCCGACCCCGACGGCGAGTACTGGCTCGGCGATACGGCACTGGTGCGGCCGTCGATCCGCTCGATCGGCGACGCCCGCCTGTACGATCTGACCGGCCTGATCCCGGCATCGGCGTACGGCGAGCTGCTCGCCTCGACCGGGCTGAACCACAACCCGTTCCGCTACACGTTCCAGTTCATCACCGACGTGGATCGGCTCGAGGCCGAGGAGCTGGCCGACGTCCTGCCGGACCTGCGCCGGCTCGAGAGCACGTTCCCGGCGACCGGCGGCGTCGGGGTCGAGGCCGGGACCGGGCTGCGCAGCGGGTTGCTGCCGCTTCTCGAGGCGCAGCAGGCCGGCTGGGCCGCGGCCGTCGCCGTCCTCGCCGTCGTCGGCCTCGGCCCGGCGGCTGTCGGGGTCGCCGCCCTGGCGCTCGTCGGAGTCTTCGTCATGCAGCGTCGACGGCCGGCGCTCGCCCTCGGTCGGGCCCGCGGTGCGTCCGCCGGTCAGCTCGTCGGTGCCGTCCTCGTCGAGGGCCTTCTGTTGAGCCTCCCGCCGGCGGCGATCGCCGCTGCCCTGGCCTGGGTCCTGCTGCCGGGCGGTCCGAACCTCCCGACGGTCGCCGGGGCCGCGATCGTCGCCGGCGTCACGACGCTGCTCCTCGTCGCGGCCGGGGCACCAGTCGCGGTCGGCCAGCCGCGTGCGCCGGGCCGCGAGGCGAGCTTCCTGCGCCGGCCGAGCCCGCGACGCCTCGCCCTCGAGGCGCTCGTCGTGCTGCTGGCGGTCGGCGGCGCCTACCTGTTGCGCGAGCGCGGCGTTCGGGGCACGAGCAGCGCGGCCGAGCTGGCCGGCGCCGATCCGTTCATCGCCGCCGTCCCCGCGCTGGCAGGCCTCGCCGCAGGCATCCTGGCCGTCCGGCTCCTGCCCCTTCCGATGCTCCTCCTGTCGCGCCTCGTCGCGTTCCGGCGCGACCTGGTGCCGGTGCTGGCGCTGCGGCGGGTGACCCGGGGCGGGTCGAGCGGCCCGGTGCTCATCGTGCTGATGGCGATGGCGACGATCGGGACGTTCGGCGGCGCGACCCTCCTCCACCTGGACCGCGGCGCCGAGGCGGTCGCCTGGCAGGAGATCGGCGCACCGTACCGGTTGACGCTCGACAGCGGGCCGCTGCCGGCCGACCTCGATCCACGGGAGCTGCCCGGCGTCCAGGTCGCGGCCGGTCAGATCGAGATCTCGACGGTCCTCGCGACGCGGTTCCTGCCGCTCCAGATGATCGCGCTCGACGCGGGCGATCACGCCTCGGTCGTGGCCGCGACCGGCGGCGACCCGCAGCTGCCGCCGGAGCTCCGCGCGCCGACTGCCGCCGAGCCGCTGCCGGCGATCGCCTCGCGCCAGCTCACGAGCGGCCCGGACGGGATCGACGTCGGCGGCACGTTCCAGCTCGTCGTCGAGGGCTATCCGGTGACGTTCCGGATCGTCGAGATCCGCGACACCTACCCGACGATGGCGGCGAACCAGACCTTCGTCATCGTCTCCCGAACCCAGCTCCGCGCCCTCCGCACGGACGCGGCGCTGCGGGCGACGACGGCGCTCTACCTGCGGGCACCCGAGACGCCCGAGGCGGCGGCCGCGATCCGCGACGAGCTCCGGCGGCGTGTCCCCGGCGCGCGGCTGGAGAGCCGGGCTGAACGGACGGCCGCGATCCGCTCGTCGCCGATCGTGGAATCGCTCGTCGCCGGGGTCGCCGCTGCCGCGGCCGTCGCTCTCGCCTACGCCGCCCTCGCGGTGACCGCTGCGCTGGCCCTCGCCGGTGCGGCCCGGGCGGTCGAGGTCGCCCACCTGCGCACGCTCGGCCTGACCCGGCGCGAGGCGCTCGGGCTTGTCCTCGTCGAGCACGGGCCGACGATCGTCGTCGCCTTCGCCGCCGGCGCGGCACTCGGGATCGGCCTCTTCGCGCTGCTCCGCGACGGCCTCGGCCTGTCCGATCTCGTCGGCGCGGAGGTCGACGTCGCCGTCGGCGCCGATCCGGTCCAGCTCGCGGCGGTCCTTGCCGCGGTCGTCATCATCGTCACGTTGGGGATCTTCCTCGGCGCGGCGCTCCAACGGGCGGCGACACCGGCCGCCGCCGTACGACGAGGTTTCGAGTGATGAAGGACGCCCACGACCGATCGTTCGGCGGCCAGCCCGAGCTCCCCGAGATCGAGGAGCTGCCGAGCCGCGACCGGGGATCGACTGCGGCGACCACCGACCGCGTGACGGCCGGAACGGATCCGCCGGCTCGCCCCGCCGCCCCGGCCGGCCATCGCCGGCCGCGCTACGGAGAGGGCGCCCTGATCAGCTGCGACAACCTCGTGAAGATCTTCAAGATCGCCGACCTCGAGGTCGTCGCCCTCCAGGGCCTCGACCTGCTCGTCGACAAGGGCGAGATGATCGCGATCGTGGGTGCTTCGGGGTCGGGCAAGTCGACGCTCATGAACATCCTCGGCGGCCTCGAGGTGCCCTCGGCCGGCCGGGCCGTCGTCGCCGGCCACGACCTCGGCCAGATCGGGCGGCGGGAGCGGACCCGCTACCGGAGGCGGGTCGTGGGCTTCGTCTGGCAGCAGACCGCCCGCAACCTCCTGCCCTACCTGAGTGCGCTCGAGAACGTCGAGCTGCCGATGGTCCTTGACGGGAGGAAGCAGCGCCGCGAGCGGGCGACCGAGCTGCTCGGGCTCGTCGGGCTGCCCGACCGCCTCCACCATCGCCCCGAGCGCCTCTCGGGCGGCGAGCAGCAGCGCGTCGCGATCGCGGTCGCCCTCGCCAACGCCCCCGAGGTCGTCCTCGCCGACGAGCCGACCGGCGAGCTCGACACGGCGACCTCCCACGAGGTCTTCGAGCTCCTGCGCCGCGTCAACGAGCAGCTCGGGACGACGATCGTCATCGTGACCCACGACCCGGTCGTCTCGGAACAGGTCCAGCGGACCGTGGCGATCCGCGACGGCCGGACGAGCACCGAGACGCTCCGCCGGACCGAGCTGTCAGACGACGGCGACCACCGCGCGATCAGCGAGGAGTTCGCGGTCCTCGACCGGGCCGGACGCCTCCAGCTGCCGAAGCAGCACATCGCCGCGCTCGAGCTCAGGAACCGGGTCCGGCTGCGGCTCGAGGAGGACCACGTCGGCGTCTGGCCCGACCGCAATGGGAAGGAGAATGCGCCGAAGTGACCGACATGACCGCGTTCGTTCGCTCGCCGGGGTCCGCGGCGGTCCCGACCGGGCCGATGGTCGAGGCGACCGAGCTGAGCCGCGACTACCCGATGGGCGATTCGGTCGTCCACGCCCTGCGGTCGATCGATCTCTCGGTCGGGCGGGGTGAGCTCCTCGCCGTTCGGGGCCGCTCGGGGAGCGGCAAGACGACGCTCCTCAACCTGCTCGGCGGACTCGACCGCCCGACCGCCGGGCGAGTGATCGTCGACGGCCACGAGATCTCGTCGCTCAGCGAGGACGAGCTGGTCGGCGTGCGCCGCCGGACGGTCGCGTTCGTCTTCCAGGCGTTCGGGCTCGTCCCGTTCCTGACCGCGGCCGAAAACGTCGAGGTGCCGCTTCGCCTCGTCCACGCCGAACCGCGCGAGCGCGACGCGCGGGTCGCCGACCTGCTCGAGATCGTCTGCCTCGGGGAGCGGGCGAGGC
>DASTEU010000020.1:0-2499 GCA_035709325.1 Candidatus Limnocylindrales bacterium
GCGTAGGCCTGCATCCGGACGCGGTCGCCGAGCAGTGCGCCGCCGGTGATCGGCGACGAGGGATCGACCGCGATGACCGCGACCGATCGCCCCCGATCGCGGAGCCGGCCGATCAGGGCGGCGACGAGCGTCGACTTGCCCGATCCCGGCGGGCCTGTGATGCCGACGATGTGGGCCTTCCCCGCGAGCGGGTAGAGGTGGCGCATCGCCGCCTCGGCAAGCGGCGTCCGGTTCTCGATCGCGGTCAGCAGACGGGCGAGCGACCGCCGATCGCCTGAGAGCGCCGCCTCGACGAGGCGGCGCTGCGCCGCGCGGTCGGCGGGCCGGGAGCCGTCGGTCTCGCGGTCCTCCACAGTGGGCGGCAGGCCCTAGCCGCGGGAGCGGGCGTTGGCCCGCAGGAACTCGGCGACCTCGGCGATCGTCGTGCCCGGCCCGAAGACCTTCGCGACGCCGGCCTCCCGAAGCGGCTCCACGTCGTCGTCGGGGATGATCCCGCCGGCGGTGACCAGGACGTCGTCGAGGCCGCGCTCCTTGAGGAGGCCGGTGATCCGGGGCAGGAGCGTCATGTGGGCGCCCGAGAGGATCGACAACCCGACGACGTCGACGTCCTCCTGCAGGGCGGCGCTCACGACCATCTCGGGCGTCTGGCGCAGGCCCGTGTAGACGACCTCGAAGCCTTCGTCGCGCAGGCCGCGAGCGAGGACCTTCGCCCCCCGGTCGTGGCCGTCGAGTCCGGGCTTGGCGATGAGGACCTTGATCGGTCGGTCGGTCATGGGCCGATTGTAGGCGCCCACGGTGTGCGCCCGGGCGATGCAGACCGTCGTCCGGTGCCACCCGACCAAGCCCGCGCGCGTCTCGGCTCAGCCCGACGCCTTTCCTCCTCCATCGAACGGAAATCGAGCGGAATCGGGCCTGCCGGCGGGGCAGCGTGCAGGTCGCCGACGCGGCGTTCGGTCGCCGATGCGCTGCGTGAAGCGGAACCGCGTTCGATCCGCCACGAAGCGTCCTCGCGCAGCCGACCGCGGGACGACGACTTCCGCCCTGTGAGCCGCCGGAGCGTCGTTCCTGTTCGGTGACGGTGGAAGATCGTCGGCCTCGCCCCCGCGCCGGCGGAGGCGAGGCACGAGGGTTTCGGCCGGGTCTCAGGCGTTCGCCCGGCTGAACGCGCGCGAGGCGACCCAGACGGCGATGACCGCCAGTACGGCCGTGATCGACGCCCCGATCACGACCTCGGGGTTGGCCCAGTCGCCGTTGAACAGCGCCCGAGCCGCGTCGACCGTGTGGGTCAGCGGGTTGATCGAGCTCAGGAACCGCAGCCATTCCGGCGCGAGCGCCATCGGAAGGAGGATTCCGGACAGGAGCAGGAGCGGCAGGGCAACGCTGTTGATGACCGGCGCGAGCGCGTCCTCGGTCTTGAGGACGAGGCCGGTCAGCGCCAGGATCCCGAGCGTCACGAGCGCCCCGGCCGGGTCGATCGAGAGCCCGAACGGGATCGCCAGGACCATCATCACCATCCCCTGGGCGACGATGATGACGACGTCCCGGAGCGAACGCCCGAGGAGCATCGCAAAGCGGCTCATCGGCGTCACCCGCATCCGCTCGACGACGCCGTAGCGCAGCTCGGCGATGAGGCCGAACCCGGCGAACGCGCTGGCGAAGGCCGCGGTCTGGACGAGCAGCCCGGGGATGAACCAGTTGAAGGCGTTCGTGCCGGTGCCGGCGGCCTTCGTCGAGGCCTCCAGGAGCGGCCCGAACAGGACGAGGTAGACGATCGGCTGCATCAGCCCGAAGAAGATCCAGACCGGCTGGCGCAGGGCCAGGATCAGCGAGCGCCGGAAGATGAGCCAGGTATCGCGAATCGCCGACATCGGGGGGTTCCTTTCTGCTTGTGACGGGTGTTGTGACGGGACGCCGTCAGGCGGCCGGCTCCTCGCGGAGCGATCGGCCGGTCTGGCGCAGGAAAACGTCGTCGAGGCTCGGCTTGTGGACCGCGATCGACGTCGGGGCGAGGCCGGCTCCGTCGAGCAGCCGGAGCAGCTGCGGGACCGCGTGATCGCCGAACTCCACGTAGAGCCGGACGCGACCGTCGTCGTGGGCCGCCTCCCGGACGAACGGGAGGCGCTCGAGGAGCGCGAGGACGCGATCGCCCGCTCCGTCGACGCCGATCTCCACGACATCCCCGGCAACGGCCCGCTTCAGCTCGGCCGAGGTCCCGGCGGCGACGATCTCGCCGTGGTCGATGATCGCGAGGCGGTCGGCGAGGGCATCGGCCTCCTCGAGGTAGTGAGTCGTCAGGAAGACGGTCGTGCCCCGCTCGCGGAGCTTCCGGATCTCGTCCCACATCCGGGCCCGGGCCTGCGGGTCGAGGCCCGTGGTCGGCTCGTCGAGGAACAGCACGGCCGGCTCGTGGACGATGCCGAGGCCGACGTCGAGCCGGCGCCTCATCCCGCCCGAATACGTCCCGATCTTCCGATCGGCCGCGGCCTCGAGCTCGAGCGC
>DASTEU010000021.1:0-8475 GCA_035709325.1 Candidatus Limnocylindrales bacterium
TCCGCGACCAGCTCTCCGAGCGTCTCGAGCCGATCCGGGAACGAGAGGACGACGGCGATCACCGCCACCGGCACCGAAAGCGAGAGCTGGCGCCAGAGCGCCAGAATGGCCACTCGTTCGCGATGCCGCCGGATCCGCCCGTTGATCCGGGCATCCGGAGCGTCGCGCGGCGGCCGGGGCAATGGCGGAAGGGGTCGGTTGGCGGCGCGCGCTTCGAGCACGGCCGGCTCGATCGTCGCCTCCGCGGCCGCCTCCTCGGCTGCCTCGCACTCGAGACGCTCGCGGATCTCCGTGATCTCGGCCGCGTCCGGGCGAAGGAAGCGCGACTCCTCGCCCCAGCCGTCCGGCACGTCGATCTCGCGCAGGACCGGGATCGTGAACTCCTCGTCGTTGTCGAAATACGTGCCGTGGTCGTCGAGCAGGCTGCGCCGGTTCCACACCCGCTTGGAGCGGATCTGGCGGGGTCGCTTCCAGCGCCGCGGGTTCATCTCCGTCCACCTGACGACGCCCGCCGGCGCCGGGTCGTGGGACGCCCAGAAGTCGCGCCAGCGCAGCTTCGGCTGGGCAATCGTGATGTCGCGGCGCAGCCGATCCCACATGCCGGCTCCGTTCGGCGTCAGGATGAGGGCGAGGTTCCAGCCCTCGCCGAACGTGATGAGCTTGTCGACCTGGGCATCTGGGGCGAGGGCCGGGTCGGTCAGCGTCAGGTAGCTGACCATCGCCCCGCCGGAGTGGGCGACGACGACGACCGAATCGCATCCCTCGTCCCGCAGCCGCCCGATCGCCTTGGCGAGCCCCGCCCGGATGTTCGCCGACTGGGCCGGGTCGAAGAGCAGGATCCGAGCGTCGCCGAACCAGCCGGTGAGGAACTCGTCGAAAGTCCGCAGGACCGCGGCGTCCCTCACGGCCTGGACCGGGATCAGGGCGACGATGCCCCGGACGAGGGTATAGACGGTGAGGACGAGGCCGGCCAGGACCGAGACGAACGGTACGACGGCAGCCCGGGCCAGCCACAACAGGGTGCTCTCCGGCCCGCGGTTGCCGAGGATCGCGTCGACGATCTGGCCGACACCGCCCTGTGGCCCGAGCCAGCTCGCCATCGTGGCCAGGCCGGGCGGGGCGACCTTGGCCGCCCACCAGTTCTCGGTGATGATCCAGCGGCGGGCCTCGAATGCGGGCCCGCCGTCCGCCGCCTGGAATGCCGGGATCTCGAGCGTGATCGTCGGCATGCCCGTCGCGAAGTCGATCGCCGCGGTCGAAACCGGGTCGAGCGGCTGTCCGTCGGTCGGTTTGGCGGCCCAGCTCCGCCAGGCCGTGATCCCCTCGATCAGCGGCGACGACCACTGGAGGAGCGTCTCGCCCGGCTGCTGCGAGCCGATGCCGTGGACGAACACGACGCCCGTCGTCGCGACCTTCGGCGGGGCTTCCGCTCGAGTCGGAGCGGCGTCCGCCGCCTTGCGCCCGGCGCGGGTCTCGGCCGCCTCCGGCCCGGCGCGGGTCTCGGCCGCCTCCTCGACCGCGTCGGCGACCGCGTCGGCTTCCTCCCGGACCGTCTCCGCGACCGTCGAGGTCAGCTCGTGTTTCGCGAGATCGGACGGGAACGGTCCCTGGGATCGCGTCGTGATCTTCACCCGGTCAGCGTAACGAGCGCCGTCTCGGCCGTGTCTCGGTCGCTGCGGTTGCGTCGCGCGTCGGGCGGCGGCGCGTACCATGCTGCCATGTACCTCGACGCGCTCTCGTTCCTCGAGGACGAACGCGACTCATGGCGCCCGTACGAGGCGCTGCTCGATCTGTCCGACGAGGAACTGATCGTGCCGGTCCCGGGTGCCCACGGCTGGTCCGGCCGCGACCTCATGGTCCATCTCGTCGCCTGGCAGCTCGTCGCCCTCGACGTGGCCAAGGAGCTCGCCGTCGGCGATCGCTCGCCGACGAAGGAACAGGCCGACGCCGAGTGGGAGGTGCGGGGCGGGGAGGCCGTGAACGCCGAGATCGAGGCTCGCTGGGCGGGCCGGCCGCTTGCCGAGGTCCGCGACGAGTTCGGGCGCGTCGCCGGCGAGCTTCGCGGCTTCCTGACCGTCGTGCCCGAGAGTCGCTGGATCAAACACGCCGATCACCAGCGGTTCTTCTTCGACGAGACCCTCGATCACTACGACGAGCACCGGGCCGACCTGGCGGCCATCCTGGCCGCCGCGGGGCACTGAGGCGGCGGCCGCCCATGGGCGGGGATCCAGCCGATCGAGCGGGCTCGCTGGAGGACGTGCTCGTCGCCGTCGCCGGCGAGCTCGAGGCGGTGGAGGTCCGCCCGACGGCGGGGGGGCGAGAGTGGTCGATCGGCGGCATCGTCTTCGCCGCCGCCGACCCCGAGGGCGCGGAGTTCCGCCTGTCCCGGCCGGTCGCGGCGGCCGCCCTCCGCACGCCCGACACGGCCCCGTCGCGGCGTGGCCCGGACTGGGTCGCGTTCCGACCGGCCCTCCTGGACCGCCATGCCATCGACCGGGCCGAGGCCTGGCTCACCAGCGCCTGGCGGCGTGCCGACGGCGAGACCTGAGGCCGACACGGAGCGACGGCGGGCCGGTGGCCGGCCCGCCGTCGGGGAGGAGAGGGACCGCATCCCTGCCCCCAGGCTGGATACGGACCCCGCGCGGGCCGGAGGTCGTCCGGCGCCGCACGCGGATGCAGTTGATCAGGCCGGCGTCTCGCCGGCGTCTCGGCCGAGGCCGGTCAGCTCTCGGTCGCGGTCGTCGCGTATTGGGCCAGCCCGAAGTGCTGTTCGAGCTGCTCGAGGGGACGGAAGCCCGCCACGCCGAGTGGCTGCTGGCCGGGCCGGAAGAACGCGATCGTCGGGAGGCTCAGGATGTTGAACGCCTGGGAGATCCCAGGGTTGGCGTCGACGTCGACCTTGACGACCTCGACGGACCCGTCGTACTTCTCGGCCAGCCGCTCCAGCTCGGGAGCGACCATCCGGCAAGGACCGCACCATGCGGCCCAGAAATCGACGACGACGGGTTTGTCGTTCTTGAGAACGAGCTCCTCGAACGTCGCGTCGGTTGCGTGTTTGATCTCCGCCATGAAGATCGATTCCTTTCTTTCCGCCGCGGCGGACTCAGCCGCCCAGGCGGGCGAGGCTCTGAATGAGCCGATACGCCTCGAGGACGCGGGTGTCCGCGAGACGGTAGAAGACGGTGTTGCCGTCGCGCCGGCTCCGGACGAGCCCGGCGCTGCGCAGCACCGCGAGATGCTGACTCATGTTGGGGACCTGGCAGCCCACGGCGGTCGACAGGTCGCTCACCGACAACTCACCTCCGGCGAGCGTCTCGAGCACGCACAGGCGCTTGGGATCGGCAAGGGCGCGACCGACTGCGGCATACCGCAGCCGGTCGACCTCGCTCGAAGCGTCGGCGGGTGCATCCAACACGATGAGATCATGTCACTACTTGCGCAAACACGCAAGTACTGTCCGCCGTCACGGACGTGACGGAATGATCACAACTCCGCGTGGCGGCGGGGTCGCCCCGACCGACCAGCCGGGCAGCGTGCAGCCCCAGCCGGAATCGGCGACGGTGACGGTGCTGCCGCCGGCCGGGATCCGGA
The DNA here is from genome assembly GCA_035709325.1 of Candidatus Limnocylindrales bacterium. Lineage (GTDB taxonomy): Bacteria > Chloroflexota > Limnocylindria > Limnocylindrales > CSP1-4 > CF-46. The sequence goes on from DASTEU010000021.1 coordinate 3,592, forward strand.
TCCGAGCCCAGGTGCAGTTGTTGCCTTCGACCTTCTCGAGGAAGACATGGTTGGGATCGACGGTGTACTTGAGGAAGTAGTCGCCGGCCGGGAGGCCGGTGATCGTGATCCACTGGAAGGCGAAGTTCCACGGATAGCGATCGAGCCAGCCGACGCTGATGCCGTTCCTCGTCGAGAGCGTCGAGCTCGTGCCGCAGCCGCTCTCGAAGTACTGCCGGGACGACGGCGCACCGGGGAGGCCGAGATCGTAGGTGTTCGTGTCGAAGAAGCAGAACCCGACCTTCGCGTCGCGGCCGAGGCTGGCACTGCCGGGCGTGAGCGGATACACGTCGTACCGGGCGACGTCCTGGACGTGCCAGTGGTTGTGGCCGTCGCCGGCGTACCGGGCGACGGCGCCGGTCGGGATCGTCCGATACCCGCCCGAGGTGTTGTAGACACGCTGCGAGATCGTCATCGCCGAGCTCGTGGACGAGCGGGAACCGCGCGTCTCGAACGGCCCGTCGCCGACGTTGACGATCGTGCTCGTGAAGCGAAGGCGGCGTGCCCCGCTGGCGGTCGTCTCGATCCGGACGTCCGTCGGTCGCTTCGTCGAGAGGTCCGGGAGCCGGTCGCCGGGAGCAGCGACCGCCCCCTCGGCCGGCGGGAGGGCCCCCAGGGCCATGAGCCCGCAGCCGAGCGTCGCAACGAGGGCGACGAGCGCCGTTCGACGCGTCCCCCGTCGTCGGCCGGTCATCGACCCTCCATGTTCGCGGTGTCGCCGGGATGCCGGAGCCGCCGAGGGCACGGCGCTCTCCGGGCTGTATCGTAACGGCTGCGTCGCTCGGTCGGCGTGCCTCGTGCCTGTGTCCCGGCGGGGAGTGGACGACCACACTGAGGAGGACTTTCCACCGTGCGAGCCCGGCGACTCTCGACAGCGGCCCGTGCGGTCGTCCTCGCCATCGTCCTCGTCCCGCTCGCGTCCGCCCAGGCGATCGTGGCCGGCGATCGGAGCGAACCCTACGTCGGCGCGCGGCCGCCGAGCGGCGAGAGTTTCGATCCGGCGAAGGTCCGGATCACGTTCGGTCGCGTCGCCCGGAACCTCTCGAGCCCGGTCTTCGTGACCCATTCGGGCGACGGCAGCGGCCGCCTCTTCATCGTCGAGCAGACCGGCCGGATCAAGATCCTCCACAACGGCTCCGTGCTCGCCACGCCGTTCCTCAACATCGCCGCCAAGATCACGAACGGCGGCGAGCGGGGCCTTCTCGGCCTCGCGTTCCACCCGGACTACGCGACGAACCGGAGGTTCTACGTCAACTACACGAACACCTCCGGCGACACGGTCGTCGCCGAGTACCTTCGCTCGACCGGCAGCGTCAACGTGGCCGACGCGGCGTCCGCGCGGATCCTGCTCACGATCGACCAGCCCTACTCGAACCACAACGGCGGGATGCTCGCGTTCGGGCCCGACCGCTACCTCTACGTCGGCATGGGCGACGGCGGCAGTGCCGGCGATCCCGGCAACCGGGCCCAGAACGTCAACAACCTCCTCGGCAAGATCCTCCGGATCGACGTCGACGGGAAAGACACCGGCAAGCAGTACGCGACGCCGTCGAGCAATCCCTTCGACGGTGCCACGAACGGCGCCGACGAGGTCTGGTCCTACGGCCTGCGCAACCCGTGGCGGTTCTCATTCGACCGGCGGACCGGCGATCTGTGGATCGGCGACGTGGGTCAGAACCGCTGGGAGGAGATCGACCGCTCCACGGCCGGCACGAGCGGGGCCGGGCGAGGCGTCAACTACGGCTGGCGGGTGATGGAGGGCAACGCCTGCTACAACCCCTCGAGCGGCTGCAACACCTCGGGCAAGACCCGGCCGATCGCCGTCTACAGCCATTCGGTCGGCTGCTCGGTGACCGGCGGCTACGTTTACCGAGGGGCGCAGTACCGCGACCTCGTCGGCGGCTACCTGTTCGGCGACTACTGCTCCGGGCGCGTCTGGGCCGTCAGGGCCCACGGGCCGGCGTCCCAGTCGCCGGTCCTCATGGCCGACACGAGCCTGAACATCAGCTCGTTCGGCGAGGGCCAGGACGGCCGCCTGTACGTGACCGACATCGGAACCGGCGACGTCTGGCAGGTCGTGGCCGCGCCGAGGTAGGCGGACCGAGGACCGCGTCCGGGCTTCGGCCGCTCTGCGATACTCGGCTGGATGGACACGGCCGACCGGATCGTCACACTCGACGAGATCCACGCCGCCCGCCGGCGGATCGAGGGCCTCGTCCACCGAACGCCGATGCTCTCCTCGGCGACGGCCGCCCGGTTGCTCTCGTCGACGGCCGGGTTACGCCTCGCCGACGACCGCCTCTACCTGAAGGCGGAGCACCTCCAGAAGACGGGGTCGTTCAAGGCCCGCGGCCTGTCGAACCGCCTCGCGACCCTCGACGAGGCAGAACGCCGGCGCGGCGTCATCACGATGTCGGCGGGCAACGCCGGCCAGGCGTACGCCTGGGGCGGGCGGGCGAGCGGCGTGCCCGTGACGGTCGTCATGCAGGAGGCCGCCGTGCGCTCGAAGGTCGACGCCTGCCTCGGCTACGGCGCCGAGGTCGTCCTCCACGGCGCCGACGTGGGCGAGGCGTTCGCCCACATGTATCGCCTGCGCGACGAGCGCGGGCTCACATTCGTCCACCCGTTCGACGACCCCGCGGTGATCGCCGGGCATGGCTCGGTCGGGCTGGAGATCCTCGACGACCTGCCGGACGTCGACGTCGTCGTCGTCGGGATCGGTGGCGGCGGCCTGATCTCGGGCATCGCCGCGGCAATCAAGGAGACCCGGCCCGCGGTCCGCGTCTACGGCGTGGAGCCGACCGAGGCGAACGCGATGCAGCTCGCGATCGCGGCCGGCGCCATCGTCCGGATGCAGCCGCGGAGCGTCGCCGACGGCCTGGGTGCCCCGTTCGCCGGCGAGTGGACGCTCGCGATGTGCCGCCGCTACGTCGACCAGATCGTCCTCGTCGACGACCCGACGATCCTCGGTGGCATGCGCTTCGCGGCCGAACGCCTCAAGCAGGTTCTCGAGCCGGCCGGTGCGGCGGCCCTGGCCGCGGTCCTCTACGGGCTCGTCCCGCTGACCGACGGCGATCGCGTGTGCGTCGTCGCGTCGGGCGGCAACGTCGAGATCTCGCGGCTCGGCGAGCTGCTCGCGGCGGCTCGACCGTACCCGGGGTCCTGAGCGAGCCGACCTGGTGGATCGGCGGGACGAGGGCGAAGGGGCGATCGGCGGGCCGGAGGTTTCGGGAACGCCGCCGGCGTCGCCGTTCGACACCGGTGCCGCGCCGCCGCCGCCGGCGTCGTCGTTCGACACCGGCGCCGCCGCGCCGCCGCTCACGCCGCCCGGCCCTCCGCCGCCCGGCCCTCCGCCGCCGCTCCCCGGCGTCCGCGCCACGCTCGGGCGCAGCCTCGATCTCAGTCTGAGCGCCAGCCGGGAGCTGCGCCGCGCCTCGCTCTATTTCGGTCTGCTCCTGCTCGCGACCGCGGGCCCGTTCGTCGCGATCGTGCTCGCGTTCGGTTCGGCCCAGGGCGGCTACGACTGGATCGCAGACCTGGCCCTGGGCCTCGAGCCCGACCTGGCCCCGGTCGATCGGAGCGTGGGCGGCTGGCTGCTCCTCAGCACGTTCGTGGCGTTCGTCGGATTCGCCGTCATCTCGATCGAGGGCCCGATCATGGGGATGTCCCTCCTTGCGGCCCACCGCGTCGGGCGGCCGCTGACGACGCGCGAGGCGCTGCGCCGCTCCCGCCAGGTCTTCTGGAGCGTCGTCGGGGCATCGATCCTCGTCGGCTTCATCCTCGTCGTGCCGAACCTCCTCATCCAGACCGTCTTCGCCGAGGTGTTCGGACCAGAATCACAGGCAGGTGCCGTCGCAACGACCATCGCCGGCGCGATCGTCGGGGCGCCGTTCGCCTACCTCGTGGCCGGCATCGTCCTCGGCGACGTCGGGGCGGGCGAGGCCGTTCGGCGGTCGACGCGGCTGGCCCGGGTGAAGTGGCCGTTGGCGATCGCCGTCTCGTCGGTGAGCGCGGTCGTCGCGTACCTCCAGCTCTTCGCGTTCGGCGCCGGCGCCGACATCCTCGCCCGGATCGGGAGCGCCCTCGACGTCGGTTTTGGCTCCGGGACGGGCGGCACGTTGATGCTCGCCGTCGTCGTCATGCTCGGCGTGCTCTCGCTGGGATCGCTGACGTTCACGCTCGCGGCACTCATCGCCTCGCCGCAGGTCGTCGCCTTCCTCGACCTGACCGGGTACAGCGCCGGTATCGAGCGGGCCCGCGAAGGCTCCGACCGCGGCCCGGTCCGCGTCGAGTGGCTGACGCTGCCGATGGCCGTCGTCATCGGACTCGGCCTGCTCGCGGGCATCGCCGGAGTCGACGCGCTGCTCTGACCGTGCGGGCGGCCCTCAGTCGACGCCGAGCTGGCCGAGGCGATCCTCGTCGATCCCGAGGTGGTGGGCCAGCTCGTGGATCACGGTGATCCGGACCTCGTCGGCCAGGTCGTCGGGATCGGGGAAGTCCTCCTCGAGCGGCAGCCGGAACAGGGTGATCCGGTTCGGGACCGCCGCCCAGTCGGCGCCGTACTCCGTCCGCGGCACGCCCTCGTAGAGGCCGTACAACGTGTCGTCTGGCCCGAGCTCGTTCTCGGCGCGCTGGCTGGCGGAGGGCTCGTCGTCGATGACGATCGCAACCTCCCGGAGCGATTCCCGGAACGGCGAGGGGATCCCGGCGAGCGCCCGCTCGACGAGCCGCTCGAATCCGACGTGGCGGGCCGGGCGCGGACCGAGACGGGAGCCGCGGCGACGCTTGGACATCGGCGCCTATCCTACGGCCGTGGACGCATCCGCCGAGCCGCCCGGCTACGTC
>DASTEU010000022.1:0-3431 GCA_035709325.1 Candidatus Limnocylindrales bacterium
GGACGCATCGGTCGGCCCTGAGCTCGGGGTTCGAGGTGCTCATGCTCGCCGTCGCTGCCGGAGTCGCGGGTTACCTCTTCGGGACGGTGATGCCGGGCCTGCTCGGGGTCGCCGGCATCAGCGCCTGATCCGGCTCGAGCGCATGCCCGTCGGTCAGGCGCGGGCGGCGCCGTCCTCGAGGGCGACCGGCACGACCGCGCCGTCCGCGTAGCGGAAGCCGCCAAGGTGAAGGTGGTTGGGGTCGAGCGCCTCCCACTCGTCGGCGAGCCAGGCGGCGAACTCGCGGTCGACGTCGGCCGGGAGGGCGATGAGGACATCGCGCATCGGCGCCAATAACAGGTACGGTCCGGCCCCGAGAATCCAGGACAGCCGGTCAGGGATCAGCAGGGTGGCGGACGCGATTCCGACGCGCGACTGGAAGACACCGATCGGGACGTCGCCGATGTGGTCGTGGAGCACCCGCTCCGGGCCGCAGCCGTCGGCCAACCGCGGAGGTTCGCGAGTCCGGTCGCGACGAGCGTGGTCCGATCGATCGGCCACGAATCGAGGAGATCCGAGCCGATGTGGGTGAGAGCCGGACCGATGTCGATCGCAAAGCTCACGAGGATGCCCGGCGGCAGGACCGTCCGGACGAGGTCGAAATCCGGTCCCGGAAGCGGCCGGACACGGGGCAGGACGGGAACGAACTGGTCGCGAACCTTCTTCCACGGCAGGTCCGGATCGAGCCGATCGAGAGCGACGAGGACCTCGTCCGGAGTCGCGCTGACGACGCCACCGCCGAGGCGAGGGCCCTCGAACATCCGCACCCGCAACCCGTTGCGGAGCGTTGCGTGCGGCCGGAGGCCGCGTGCCTGTCGCCGCTGGGGCTTTCGCTTCGCCATTGCCCGACACTACGCCCCGGCGCTCACCCGGCGGTCGCCGGGACCTTCACCGCCGCTTAGCTGCCCGCCCCTCAGCTGCCCGCCGTGCCCCTGACCTCGGCGAGCCGCCGGTCGAGGAATGCCCGCTCGGCCTCGTTCGCGGTGAGGTCTCGGGCCCGGGTGTATGCGGCCGCCGCCTCCTCGGGGCGGCCGAGGCGGCGAAGCAGGTCGGCCCGCGCCGCGTGCAGATAGGGGTAGTCGTCGAGCTGGCCCGACGCGGCGACCGCCTCGACCAGGTCGAGGCCGACATCGGACCCCTTGGCCATCGCGACCGCGACCGCCCGGTTGAGCTCGACGACCGGCGACGGCGCCGCGCGCCACAGGGCGCCGTACAGCGCGGCGATCTGGGCCCAGTCCGTCTGGTCGGTCGATTCGGCATCGTCGTGGAGGGCCGCGATCGCTGCCTGGAGCTGGTACGGCCCGACCCTCTTCATCCGAAGCGCCCGGTCGAGCAGCTCCCGGCCCTCGTCGATCTTCGCCCGGTCCCACCGGCGGCGATCCTGCTCGTCGAGGAGGACCAGGTCGCCACCCGGCCCGACACGAGCCTCACGACGGGCATCGTGGAGGAGCATCAGGGCGAGCAGGCCGAGGACCTCCGCCTCATCGGGCATGAGCGTCGCGAGGACGCGGGCCAGGCGGATCGCCTCCGCGCACAGCTCGCGGCGGATGAGTCGGTCGCCGGCCGTCGCTCCGTAGCCCTCGTTGAAAATCAGGTAGAGCACGCGGAGCACGCCGTCGAGCCGCTCGGGCAGGGCGTGGTCGGGTGGGACACGGTACGGGATCGCGGCGTCGCGGATCTTGCGCTTCGCTCGGACGAGGCGTTGCGCGAGCGTCGGCTCCGGGACCAGGAAGGCGCGGGCGATCTCCGGTGTCGTCAGCCCGCCGAGCGTCCGCAACGTCAGGGCGACCCGGGCGTCCATCGCGAGGGCCGGGTGGCAGCAGGTGAAGATCAGCCGTAGCCGATCGTCGACGATCGGGCTCATCCGGGCCTCTCTCTCGACTGAATCGTCGGGATCGATCGCGGCGAGTTCCGCGGCCACCGCCGCATCCCGGCGCAGCTGCTCCTCCTTGTTGGCGAACCGCTGCCGGCGACGGAGCCGATCGATCGCGCGATTTCGGGCGGTCGTCGTGATCCATGCCCCGGGGTTGTCGGGGACGCCCCGCGTCGGCCACGTCTCGATCGCGGCGACGAAGGCCTCCTGGACTGCCTCCTCGGCAAGGTCGAAGTCGCCGAGGACCCGGATGAGCGTCGCGACCGCCCGCCCCGACTCCTCGCGGAACAGGCGGTCGACGACGACCCGGGGATCTCCCCGATCGATCATCCCGGTCCGGTCAGCCGGCCGAGCCGACGGCCTCGGCGCCTGCAGATTCCTCGGTCGCGAACTCCCAGACGGGCCGGACCTCGATCGAGCCGCGCTTGGCGCCCGGAATCTTGGCGGCCACCTCGATCGCCTCGTCGAGGTCTCGGGCCTTGATCAGGTAGAAGCCGCCGAGCGCCTCCTTCGTCTCGGCAAATGGCCCGTCGGTCGTGACCGTCCGGCCGTCCCGGACCCGGACGGTCGTCGCGGTGGCCGTCGGCTCGAGCGCCTCGCCGGTCTCGTACAGGCCGCGGTCCTTGACCTCCTGGGTGAAGGCCCCGTAGGCCGCCATCTCGGCCTGGACCTCGTCGTCGGGCGGCTGCTCGTCTGGCTCGGGCCCGTAGATCAGGAGCAGGTAGCGCATCGGATGCCTCCTCGTGCGTCGGACCGCCGGCGGCGGCCCTCGACTCCACGACGAACGGGGACTGGCGGAATCGACAGCCATCATCAGGCTCCCGCCTGCGGGCTGTCGAGGGGCCGCGCGCCCGTCCCGGATCGGTCGACCGTCGGCGTCCGATATCGTTGCACCCACGGACCCGGCACGGACCCGCGTTCGTCCAGCACACCCCCGGTCGCCGGGAGGAGCCATGGACCACGAGCCCGTTCTCATCTCGACGATCGCGATCGGCCTGACGGCCGCCTTCATCGGCGGCCTCGTCGCGAGGCGGCTCCGCCTGCCGGCGATCGTCGGGTACATCCTCGCCGGAATCGCCGTCGGGCCGTTCACCCCGGGCTTGATCGCCGACACGGAGATCGCGACAGAGCTCGCCGAGATCGGCGTGATCCTCCTGATGTTCGGCGTCGGGATCCATTTCTCGATCCGCGACCTGCTCGCCGTCAGGGGGATCGCGATTCCCGGCGCGATCGTCCAGAGCACCGTCGCCACCGCGCTCGGGGTCGGGCTCGGGGTCGCGCTCGGGTGGGGCCTCGGCGGCGGGCTCGTCCTGGGGCTCGCCCTGTCGGTGGCGAGCACCGTCGTCCTCCTCCGTGCGCTCACCGAACGCGGCGAGCTCGACACGCCGCAGGGTCGGATCGCGGTGGGCTGGCTGATCGTCGAGGACATCTTCACGGTGGTCGTCCTCGTCCTGCTGCCGACGATCGCGCCGCTCCTCGGCGGCAACGGCGGGGAGGCATCGGCCGGCGACGTCGGTTT
>DASTEU010000023.1:0-12561 GCA_035709325.1 Candidatus Limnocylindrales bacterium
GGCCCCTTGAGTCGGAGTTCCACGGGCCCGCCTGGCGCATGGAGGCCCGGAGCGTGACCGTTCGGGTCGTCGAGGTGCTCGAGCACCTCGAGGTACGTCCCGCCGGCGAGCGATGGGAAGAGGTTCTCCGCCGCCGGGTTCGAGATCCTGATCGTGCCGTCGGTCGAACAGACGAGGATTCCGTCGCCCATGGCTCGGATCACGGCGTTCAGCTCGGCAGCCCGGGCGTGCTCCGATTCGGCGAGCCGGCGGAGCTTGGCCTGACCCTCGATCCGGTCGGCGATGTCGCGCGCAACCGCAACGATGCGGGCCGGTTCGCCGGGCGGCGTGATGTGCTGAAGGAGGACCTCGACCGGGATCGTCTGGCCGTCGCGGTGGCGGAACGAGACCGTCGCCGTCCGGGCGTCCAGGTCGCCGCTCACGAGGGGCGCCACGAGCCCCCGCACTCCGATCGCGTCGAGCTCGTCGACCAGGAGCGTCGCCTCCGCGCCGATGAGATCCTCGAGCGGGTACCCGAGCTGGTCGGTCGCACCGCGGTTGGCGTACGAGATCCGGAGGCTGACGGGGTCGAACATGATGACCGCATCGAGCGTCGCGTCGAGGATCCGCTTGTAGCGGACCGCTTCCCGGAAGAGGCGGGCGTTCCAGACCGCCGAGGCAGCGCGCGCGGCGAGGCTCTCGGCGACGATCAGGTCGTCCGGCCCGTAGCGCCGGTTCGACTCCGAGGCGACGAACGTGATCGCTCCGAGCGTCTCGCCGGCCGCGATCACCGGCACGCAGACATACGAGCGCAGATCGAGCTGCCGAAGGAGCTCGAGGTGCTCGGGACTCCGAGCGCCCGCCACGAGCGTCTCGTCGGTGATCTCCTCGAGCATGTCGGGCTTGCCGGTCCGGATGACGGCGGCCACGCCGCGTGTCGCGTCGGGGTCCGGCGGGTACTCCTCGTGGACGCGGTGGGCGAGCGCGACCTTCTCGGGATCGGAATGGGCGACGGCGATCCGCCGCGGGGCCCCGTTCTCGTCGAGGATGTCGACCGCGCACCAGTCGGCGATCGCGGGCACGGCCAGATCGGCGGCCCGGCGGATCGTCTCCTCGTAGTCCAGGGAGGAGCCGAGAACCTCTGTCGCATTGGCCAGGAACTGGCGCGCTTCGCGGGCCTGGCGAGCCTCCGAGATGTCGATCAGGGTCGCGACGCCGGCGATGACCCGTCCCTCCCGATCGCGCACGGGGCGCGCCCGTTTCGCGATCCATCCGCGCGTTCCGTCCTGGCGGAGGATCTCCAGCTCGACGTACTCGACCGTCTCCCCGCGGACGGCGCGCGCCAGGGGCCAGTCCTCCGGGCTCAGCTCGCGGCCCTCGGGGTCGAATCCGCGGTACGCCTCGCCGCCGGCGATGTGGTGGAGCGCGCTACGCTCGATGCCGAGGATCTCCTCGAGCCGGTCGTTCGTCAGAACGATCCGGCCGCTGGGAGCCTCGGCGAACATCAGGCCCTCGGGCAGCTGCTGGATGAGCGTCGAGAGGCGGGCCCGCTCGGCCTCGAGGTCGCTCACGAGGCGCTCGCGGATCGCGGTCAGCGCGACGCGGGCGAGCGCCTGGGCGCAGAGGTCCGCGTACGCACCGATGAGTGCCCGCTCGTCCTCGTCGAAGTCCCGGGGTTCACCGAACGAGAGCCCGATCGCCCCGAACGTCACCCCGTCGGCGACGAGCGGCACGGCGCAGGCCGACCGGTTCGGTGAGCGGTCGATGATGCCGCGCGTTCTCTCGTCGACGTCGTCCAGGGCATGGATGTCGTTGATCCAGACCGCTCGCGTCTCGCGGGCGGCCGTCGCCAGCGGCAGCGAGGAGTCCGCCGGGATCGAGGGGTACGCCTCCAGGACGCCCGGGTCATAGCCGTCGCCCTTGACGATGACCAGCCGATCATCCTGGTAGATCACCACGACCGCGCCGGTCGCCCCGAGGGCGGCCCGGCCCTCGCGAACGACGAGGTCCACGACCCCGTCGCGCGTCGACGCGCCGGCCAGCCCGCGGGTCACCCGCTGGAGCCGCTCGATCCGCTCCGCCGCTGATTCCGCCGCACGCCGTGCCTGTTCCTCTGCCTCGTTGATCTGGGCGTTCGAGATCGCAAGCGCGATCCGGCCGGCGAGCTCGCCGGTGATCTCGACATCGGCCGGTCCGTAGACCCGACCCGGCCCGACCACGAAGAACATCGCCCCGATGGTCTCGCCCCGCGCGATGAGCGGCTGGATCACGGTGCTCCGGGCATCGGTCCGGCGGATCAGGTCGGCCAGCGCGTCGACATGATCGGTATAGGCCTCGATCGTGCCGGGCGCCTGAAGGTCCTCGATGAGGATCGGGCGCTGCTCGGCGACCACGCGCGCGGCCGGCCGCGGCGAGCCCGGCGGGGTGGGGAACTCGACGAGTCGCGCGACCACGGCCTGGGTCGCGGGATCCCCGGCGACGGCGGCGACCCGGCGCAGCGAGCCGTCCGGCTGCACGAGGTCGACCAGGGTCCAGTCGGCGACGGCGGGGATGGGGGCCGCGGCAGCCGCAGCAACGGTCGACTCCAGGTCACGAACCTGATCGAGGCGGAGCCCCGCGTCCGCGATGAGCCGGGCGCTGTCCGCGGCTCGCCGGCGTTCCTCGATGTCGACCGCCGAGCCGATGAAGCCACTGAACTCGCCCGTCGCGCCTCGCCGCGGAACGCCGATCTCGAGATGCCAGCGCTCGGCGCCGTCGTGGCGGCGAAGCCGGTACTCGATCTCGAATCGAGCCGCTCGCTCGATGGCATCGCGGTACACGGTGCGGTATCGCACGGCGTCCGCCGGGTGGAGGCCCGCCATCCAGCCGTCGCCGGCCTCCTCGGCGGCTGCCCGGCCCGTGTAATCGAGCCAGCCCCGGTTGAAGAAGACCCGGCTGCCGTCGGCCCCCGCCATCCAGACGAGCATCGGGGCGTTGTCGGTCAGGTCGCGGAACAGCCGCTCACTGTCGACGAGCGCGATCGATGCCCGCCGCTCCTCGTCGATGTCGGTCGCGGTCCCGATCCAGCCGTGCAGTGCGCCGTCGTCGCCGCGGGAGGGGACGACCCGAACGAGGTGCCAACGATCCTGGCCGTCGTGGCGACGGACGCGGAGCGTCGCCTCGATCGGTTCGCCAGAGCTCCGGGCCGCCGTCCACTGGGCTTCGACAACTGCCCGATCGTCGGGATGGATCGGGCCGGACCGTTCCCAGGGCCCGCTCGCCGCGACGCCGGCATACTGGAACCAGCGGCCGTTCGCGACCAGAATCGACCCGTCCGGATCGGTGAACCAGGCGACGACCGGGAGCGCCTCGACGATCTCGCGATACCGCCGCTCGCTCTCCTGGCTGGCCCGCTCGGCGCGAACCTGCTCGGTCAGGTCGTTGAACGTCGTGACCGCATAACGGCGGCCGTCGCCGTCGGGGCCGACCGCGGCCGCCCGGACCATCGACCAGCGCTCCTCGCCGGTCGCCTTGTTGCGAAACCCCACGATGAGCGGCGGCGGCTCCTCGCCGGCGAGGACCCGGCGGCCCGGAAGCGCCGAGTACGGCAGGGGTCCGCCGTGTTCGTCGATCAGATCGAACCGCTCGAGCGTCTCCTCACCCGTGGCCGACAGCATCTCCTCGGCAGACGACCAGCCGCTCAGGATCGCCGCCGTCTCGTTCGCGTACACGAGCCGGAGGGTTTCGTCCTGGACCGTGACCCCGGAGTCGATGGCGTCGAGGATCTCCGCCAGTCGCCCGGTCATCGCCGCCGGGGCGAGCCGTTCCGACAGGTGTTCGACCACGTGCGCCCCTCAATAACAAGGAAGGACCGCGGTGAGAACGGCCCGTTTCAGTAGCGCATCCCTCGGATAACGTAGCGCCGATAGCTGCCCGCTCGCGGCTTGCAGTCGCATTACAGCATCGCGGGGTCACCTCGGCGGGGCGCCGCTGTCGGCGACGACGTCCCCCAGCTGCACGTCCGGTTCGCCCGGCGTGTTTCCGGCGGAGGCCTCGGCGGCCTCGGCGACGGTCGCCTCGCCCGCGGTGGGATCCTGGGCCACCGGCACCTCCCGCGCCTGGAGCCCCTCGAGCAGAATCTCGGCGGTGGCGGCGATCGGCACGGCCAGGAGCGCGCCGATGAAGCCACCGGCCGCGGCGCCGGCCAGCACGCTGAAGATCACCAGGAACGGTGAGATCCCGACCGTGTTGCGCATGACGATCGGGACGAGCACGGTCCCCTCGACGAACTGGAGGATCGCGTCGACGATCGCGACCGTGACCGCCAGCTCCGGCGAGAGGGGCGCGGCGACGAGGACCGCCGGGATGGCGCCGAGCAGCGGGCCCACGATCGGGATCGCCTCGGCGATGGCGGCGGCGAGGCCGAGCAGGACGGCCGCCGGGACGCCGAGCACCGTGTAGGCGATCCCGGTCGCGACCCCGATCGCGCCCATGAGGATGAGCTGGCCGCGGACCCACATGCCGAGACGGGTCTCGGCCTGGTTCCAGATGTCGCGGGCGCGAGCGCGGCGGTGCTGCGGGATGAACGCGAGGGCATACCGCTGGAGCCGGGCATGCTCGGTGAGCCAGAAGTACACGACCGTCAGGACCGTCAGGACGGAGATGATCGCGCCCACGACCCCGATGCCGACCTGGACGACGACCTCGCCGTCGGGTGAGGGATCGCTCGGCAGGATCGTCCGAGCGGCCGCGTCGACGACCTTCGTCATCGCGTCGGAAAGGGCCACCGGCCGGAGGTCTGCGGCCCACTCCCGGGCGCGCTCGATGAACGGCGGCAGCGAGGCGATCACGCGTTCCAGCTGGCCCACCGCGGCCGGCAGGACGACGACGGCCATCCCCACGACCACGAGCAGGAAGGCGCCGTAAACGACGAGGATCGCCGCGCCACGCCCGATGGGGACGTGGGTCCGAATCCAGGCGACGATCGGCTGCAGCCCCGACGCGAGGATCACCGCGATGAAGATCAGCAGCAGGACGCTCCCGGCGGCCCAGGCCACCGCGAGCGCGCCGATCACGAGACTGGCTCCCAGGGCCAGCCCCGCCCCGCGGGCGATCCACGGCGTAATGCCGATCATCGGTCAGGGCAGGATAACCGCGGAGTCGCCGCCCGGCGGGCTCGGTTTGGGTTTGTCGTCCTTGGGCGGCTTTTCCTCCGCGGGCTTGTCGTCCTTGTCGGGCGGTTCGGCCTTTGGCTTCGGCCGCGGGCACGCCCCGATGAGGCTGCCGCCCCACGACCGCTCACCCCAGAAGTAGGCGGTCCGGCTGTCGTGACGGCCTTCGACGCCGACGCCGCGCCGGGCGCGGGCGAGCCAGTCGGCGACATCGCGGTCCCACGACTTGGGTCCGAGTTCCGCCTTGAGGGGATCGACCCGCCAGCCGCCGCACGCCCGGCTGTAGAGCAACCCGTCGGGATCGACCGCGCCGCCGGAGCCCGGCTGCGTGCCGGCGATGAACCAGTCCTCGACCGTGTCGCGCGTCCACGCGCCGGGCCGGCCGCCCGACCAGGCGTCGACGACGGCGCGTTCCAGGCCCTTCGGCCGGGCGAACTGAGCGACCGGCGTTCCGGCGGTGAGGTCGCGGACGTACGCCCGCCAAAGCGGCGCCGCGGCGGTCAGCGAGGTGGCGGGATCCCGGTGCTGGGGCATCGAGTGGTCGCTGTTGCCCATCCAGATGCCGACCGCGTACGAGGGCCGGTTGGGGTGGTCCTCGGGCACCGGCAGATAGCCGTACGTGGCGAGGTCGCGTGCGTCGTTCGCGGTCCCCGTCTTCACGGCCGCCGGGCGGTATTCGCCGTTCGGTCCGTTGCGGAGCTGGAGCTTCTCGGCCCAGATCGGGTTCTGGCGCGGGTCGGTGTTGCCGACGAGGATGTCGGTCACGAGGAACGCGGCCGTCTGCGAGACGACCTGCGTCGGCTCGGGATCGGGCGCCTTCCAGACGATCTTGCCGCTCGCGTCTCGCACCTCGAGGATCATCCGCGGCGGCAGGCGCTGGCCCCAGTTGGCGATCGTGCCGAACGCCGAGGTCAGGTCGAGCGGGCGGACCTCGACAGTCCCGATCGCCCCGGCGAGCCCGGCCTGGAGGAACGCCTCCCGACCGCCCGTGAAGCGAATGCCGAACGCCTCGGCCCGATCGGCGACTGCCTCGTTGCCGACGCGCCCGAGGGCCCGGATCGCCGGGATGTTCAGCGAGTACTGGAGGGCGCGCCGGACGAGGACCGGACCTCGATCGAGCTGGTCGGCGTCGCGGGGCGCCCAGTCCTTGCCGAACTCGGTCGTGATGTCGAGCAGCAGGCTGCCCGGCGTCAACCGATGGGCGTCGAAGGCGGTCGCGTAGACGATCGGCTTGAACGCCGAGCCCGGCTGGCGGGCGCCGTCGCCGGCCGCGTCGTACTTCGGGTCGAACTTGGGGCTGGCGATGCTCTCGCTGTAGTAGCCGGCGCTCCCCGCGTAGGCGAGCACGTCGCCGGACTTGTAGTCGAGCGTCACGAGTGAGCCGTTGTGGAGGTCCTTGCCCCGGAGGGCGTTGATCCAGGTCCGGTCCGACGCGGGGATCTCGAGGCCGTCGAGGAGCCGCTTCGAGTCGCGCGACTTGAGGTTTGGGGCGATTGCCGCGGCGGCCAGCCAGCGCTCCGCGAGCGCCTGTGCGTTCCAGTCGAGGGTCGTCGTCACCCGGTAGCCGCCGGTCTCGACCGGCTCGCCGTCGCCGATGATCGCCTCGAGCTGGCGCCGGACCTGCCACGTGAAATGGGGCGCCTTGTATGCGAGCGGCCGGTCGCCGATCAGGACCACCGGCTCGTCGAGCGCCCGCTTGAGCTCGCCCTTCGTGAGCTTCGTCCAGCGCGACGACGACAGGTTCTGGAGGATCCAGTCGCGGCGGGTGACGGGCGGTGCGGTCCGCGGGACGACGAGCCGGCCCTCGGCGTCGGGGACCGCGTAGCGGTACGGGTCGAGCACCGACGGGGACTTCGGCAGGCCGGCGAGCAGGGCCGCCTGGGCTGGCGTGAGCTCGCCGAGATCGGTGACGCCGAAGTAGATCTCGGCGGCGGCCGCGATCCCGTACGCGTCGTGGCCGTAGAAGATCTCGTTGAGATACGCGGTGACGATCTGCTCCTTGCCGTCCTCGCCGGGGAAGGCGTCCGTGACGCGGCTGGCCTGGATGAGCTCCTTCGCCTTGCGGAGATAGCGGTTCGAGCCGATCGACGTGACGCTGTCGGGCAGCAGCCGTGCCCGGACGAGCTGCTGGGTGATCGTCGAGGCACCGCGCTCGCCGTCGCCGCTCGCGTTCTCGGCGATCGCGGCGGCGATCGCGGCCGGGTCGAAGCCGACGTTGTCCCAGAAGGTCCGGTCCTCGGCGGTCGTCGTCGCGTCGAGGACGAGGCGGGGCACGTCGCCGTAGGTGACGACGCGGCGCCTCTCGCGCTGGAAGGTTGCCAACTGCACCTCGCCGGTCCGGTCGTAGACGATCGTCGGCTGGGTGAACGTCATCGCCCCCAGGGCCTTCGGGTCGGGCAGGTCGCTGGACAGGACGGCGACGGCCGCGGTCGCGGTCAGGCCGGCGGCACCGACGACGAGGGCGATGACGAGGAGAAGGGCGACGAACGCCATCCCCAGGATGCGCGGGACGCGGGATGCGGGCGCACGCCGCGCCGGCCGGCCGGCGCGGTAGAGGGCGGCGGATCGACGGCGCCTGGCGGTTCCCCGAAGTCCCCCACGTTCAAGGCGTGCCGGTGCCGGGCTGACACGCTCGTACACCTGCCGATCCTCGCCCGAACCGCGTCACGGAGCGGCCGATGCGTTCTCCTGAGGGCTTGCATTCCCGTGACGTCTTGACCGAATGGTGCGTCGGCGCCCCGGCAGCGGCTACCATCGGCTGCGATGACCGCCTCGTCCGCCGACCCGAGCCACGTCGAAACGCGCCAGATCGCCGTTCCCGGGACCGGCCGGGTCACGGTCGAGCCGGACATCGCACACGTTCGCCTGGGCGTCGCCGTCGTCCGCCCGTCCGCCGCCGCGGCACGCGAGTCGGCGGCGGCGACGATGAGCGCGATCCTCGCCGCCGTCCGGAACGCCGGCGTCGAGGGTCGGGACCTGCGGACGACGCTCGTGTCTCTGAACCCCGTGACCGACTACTCCTCGGAGCGCGGTCCGCGCGTGACGGGCTACCAGGTCGCGAATACGGTCGATGTGACCGTGCGCGACCTGTCAGCGGCCGGTGCCGTCATCGACGCCGGCCTCGGCGCCGGCGCGACGAGCCTCGACGGACTCGAGTTCCGCCTCGACGACGCCACGGCGGCCGAAGCGGGTGCCCGCCGCGCAGCGGTCGAGGATGCCCGGCGGCGGGCCGAGACGCTGGCCGAGGCGGGTCGCGTGCGGCTCGGCGAGGTTCTCGCGATCGTCGAGGGCCAGCGGCCGCCGGGGCCGATCCCGTTCGCCGGCGGGATCCGCGGGCTCGCCCTCGCGGCCGAGGCCGGCGCCGACACGCCGGTCGAGTCGGGCAGCCAGGAAGTCGTCGTGTCCGTCGTGGTGACCTTCGCCCTCGCCTGACCGCCGGGCTCAGGGCGTGGTCGCGACGACTCGCAGCAGCTCGCCCGAGCGCAGGTCGGTCACGTAGACCTCGCCGGACTCGTCCTCGCCGAACGAGCTGAGCGTCGCCCCGGTGTCGCCGACGAGGGTCGGCTCGACGGGTCCGTCCGTCGTCGGGTCGATTGCCCAGACGAGGCCCGAGCAGTAGTCGCCGAAGAGGTACCCGCCGGCGAGGCGTGGCTGGGCTGCGCCGCGATACACCACGCCACCGATGACCGTGCAGCCACCCTCCTCGTGGGCGTATTCGGTGACGGGCAGGGTGAGGGCGGGGTCCTCACAGCCGCTGCGCGGCCGGAAGCAGTGGCTGCCCTCCATCCGGTTCCAGCCGAAGTTCGTGCCGCCGACCCCGGCCCGGGCAACATCGATTTCCTCCCAGGCGTTCTGGCCGACGTCGCCGATCCACAGGTCGCCGGTCGCCCGGTCGAAGCTCATCCGCCACGGATTGCGTAGGCCCAGCAGCCAGATCGTGTCGCTGGCCCCTGCCCGTCCGACGAACGGGTTGTCGGGCGGGACGGCGAAGGCGTTGACGGCGCCCTCGCTCGGCGAGACGTCGATCCGGAGGATCTTGCCGAGGACCGTCTCGAGCGACTGGCCGTTGCCGTGCGGGTCGCCGCCGCTGCCGCCGTCGCCGAACGCGATGTAGAGGTAGCCGTCGGGCCCGAACGCGACGGCGCCGCCGTTGTGGTTGGCATACGGCTGGCGCTGGGTCAGGATCGCCACCTCCGAATCCGGGTCCGCCCGGTCGGGATCGGCCGAGTCGAGGGTGAACGAGGCGATCTGCGTCCGGCCCTCGCCGTCGGTGTAGTCGACGAAGAGGCGCGGATCGGCCGGGAAGTCGGGGTGGAACGCGAGTCCGAGGAGGCCGCGCTCGCCGCCGGACCGGACGCGGTCGGAGATGTCGAGGAACGGCCGCTCGACGAGCCTCCCGCCGCGGACGATCCGGACGACGCCGGCCTGCTCGACGACAAAGATGCGGCCGCTGCCGTCCCCGGCATGCACGACGCCGAGCGGCGACTCGAGTCCGCCGACGACCGGTTCGAGGGTGACGCGCAGGGCCGCCGGGTCGAACGGCGCCGAAGGAGACGGCGAGCCACTCGGGCTGGCGCTCGGCGTCTCGCCCGCCGGCGGTCCGCCGGGCGTGGCGGGGCTCGTCGCCGACGGAGTACGACCTTGGTCGGACGTTGCGGAGGGGGTCACGCCGGGCCCGCCGCAGGCGGCCACGAGGATCGCGGCGATCGCGGCGGGCACGGCGCGGCGAAGAGTGGAGAAGGGAGGCATCGCCGAATCGTACGTCGCCGACCGCGAGGCGGTTCCCGGAGGCGGTGCCGGACTCTGCCTCGCCGGTCGCCGCTCCGGTCCTGCGCCCGCGTATCCTCGCCTGCGCGGTGGGCGTGTGATGCCCACATGAGGGAGGACCACGCGATGGACGCCTTCGAGCTCGCCGACCTGTTGGCCCGCCGCGAGGCGGACGGGCGGGCCTACCTCGAATTCCTTCGGGTGCCGGACCTCAGCGTCGGGCTGTACGTGCTGGCGGCCGGCGCGCCGGACCCGCAGCAGCCGCACACCGAGGACGAGGCCTACTACGTCGTCGACGGGGCGGGCCGGATCACGGTCGGCGGTGAGGTCCGCGACGTCCGTGCCGGATCGATCGTCTTTGTGGCGGCCGGCGTACCACACCGGTTCCACGACATCACCGACGAGCTCCGGATCCTCGTCGTGTTCGGCCCCGCGGAGGGCTCGCGAGCCTAGCCTCCCTGACCTCGAAGCAGGACCTGGAGATCGCCTGCGAGCTCGGCGCCGCGGCCGACCTCGTCGTGACGGAAGAACACGTAGGCGTCGAGGCCGTCGGCCAGGAACGGCTCGAGCCGGCGCGCCCAGGCAGCCAGGTCGGCGGGCTCGTAGTCGTGGCGGCGCAGCCGGAGGTAGAGGAACGGGCCGGTCCGGCGCAGCGCCGGCGGCAACGGATCGTCGGGCAGGTCGGTGGCGCAGACGACCGCGCCGCGCAGGGCGAGCGCGTCGAACACCTCGTCGACGTGCCAGCTCGGGTCCTGGAACTCCATGGTCAGCCGCAGGTCCGCGGGCCACGCCTCGAGGAAGGCGCGGAGCCGCCCATCGTCGCGGACCGTGCGGTCGGGCACCCGGAACAGGACGGTCCCGAGGCGGTCGCCGAAGCGGCGCAGCGGCTCGGTGAGCCAGGGCATGCCGGCGACCGGGTCGACGAGAAGCGAGCGGTACGAGCCGCCGCGCTGGGCCTTGACCGAGAAGCGGAAATCGTCGGGTGTCGCCGCGAGCCAGGCGTCGACCTTCGCCCCGGACGGTTGCTGGTAGTAGGTGTTGTTCAGTTCGCACGCCGTGAGGCGCGTCGCGTAGTGGCGGAGGAGCTGATCGGCGCGCAGCCCGGTCGGGTAGAAGCGCGGCGCCCAGGCCGGGTAAGCGAAGCCGCTCGTCCCGACGTACGCCCGGCCGGACATCAAGCCGTTCGCCGATCCTCCTGGGCCCGCGCCGGATCGAGACCCGCGATCAGTGATTCGAGAACGTCGTCGAGGGAGGCGAGCTGCGCAGCCGAGACGAGCTCGAAGAAGTGCTGGGCGATCCCTCGCAGATGCGTTCCCGACGCGTCGCGAAGGCGGCTCAGGCCCGCTTTGGTCAACACGGCCTCGGCGCCCCGGGCGTCGGTCGAGCAGTGATCGCGCTCCACGGAGCCGTCGGCGACGAGACGGTCGATCAGGCGTGTGACGCCGCTTCGGCTCAGGAGCACCTGATCGGCGAGCTGGTGCATCCGGAGGCGGTGATTCGGAGCGCCCGCGAGCACGAGCAGCGCGTCGTACTCCGCGAGCGAGATGTCGTGTTCGCTGCGCAGCTCCTGGTCGAGGATCCGCTGCAGGCGGGCGTGGACGACGAGGAAGTTCCGCCACGTGGCGAGACGCGGGTCGCGTGCCGTGATCGAGCCGTCGGCCGGGGAGACAGTCGCCATAGCCGCATCATACCGGATCGATAGTTGACGACGCAACGGTTTTGCGCGTATCGTTGCGTATGCAACAACCTGGGCTCGGGGGAGACGAGCCCGCCACCGGAGGAAACCGACGAACCCTGATGACCAGCCCCGCGACCGCGACCGCGACACGACCAAACACCGGCGTCCACGCCGCCCGGCCGACCGCCTCGACCTGGACGGTCGACCCTTCCCACACCGACATCCTTTTCTCCGCGAAGCACATGATGGTCACGACCGTCCGAGGGACGTTCGGCGACGTCGAGGGCACACTCGTGCTCGACGAGGACCAGCCGGCCCGCTCGTCGGCGGAGATCCGCATCGCCACCGCGAGCGTGGACACCGCGAGCGACCCGCGCGACGCGCACCTCCGCTCCGCCGACTTCTTCGACGCCGAGCGCCATCCGTGGATCGAGTTCCGCTCGACGACGATCGAGCACGTCCGCGGACGTGAGTACCGCATCACCGGTGACCTGACGATCCTCGAGACCACCCGGCCGGTCGCGTTCGACGCGACGTTCCTCGGCTTCTACGCCGGGATGTCGGGAGCTCGACGCATCGGCCTGAGTGCCCACACGACGATCAATCGCAAGGACTGGGGCCTCGGCTGGAACGTCGCCCTGGAGGCCGGCGGCTGGCTCGTCGGCGAGGATGTCAGGATCGAGATCGAGGTCGCGGGCGAGGAGACGGCTGCCGCAGTCGACGCCGCAGCGGGCCGAGCCGCGACGGAGCGCGGCGCCGCCTGACGCGGGCGGACGGCCACCCGCGCACGCCGCTACGATCGGGGTCCATCGCCCGCCCAGAGGGACCCGCCATGACCGCCTTCGACGTCGCCGCGATCCGGGCCCAGTTCCCCGCGTTGTCGCTCGAGCACGGCGGTCGCCCGATCGCCTTCTTCGACGGGCCCGGCGGAACCCAGGTGCCGCAGGGCGTGATCGACGCGGTCACCCGCTACTACCGCGAGTCGAA
>DASTEU010000024.1:0-2071 GCA_035709325.1 Candidatus Limnocylindrales bacterium
GGTCAGGTCCGGCGGGCCCAGCTCTACTTCCTGCGGGACCGCGTCGGCAAGGCCGCCACGCTGCGCGAGCGCCGAACGAACCGCTGACTCGCCGGCCTCGGGCGGGCGGCCTGCGCCGCGTCCGGCCGGCTCCGACCGCCCGGCTGGTCATTCCCGGACAACCGAGCGTGAATGCACGCCCGGAACCGCCCCGGCGCGTTCGAACCGCGCGAGTGCCACGCTCGGTCATTGCATCGTCACCGCGCTCGCTGATGTCAACGCGCCGGCAGGGGTTGCCGGACGGGCGGCCTGCCGTCGCGTTACCCTGAGGGCCGATGCGCGCGATCGACCCGACCCTTCGCCATGAGCGCCGCCTGTGGAACGAGGGACTGACTCGCGTCGCCGGCGTCGACGAGGTCGGCGTGGCCCCGACCTGCGGGGCGGTCGTCGCCGCGGCGGTGATCATGAAGCCCGGCTGTCACCGGATCCCCGGCGTCCGGGACTCCAAGACGCTGTCGCCGGCCCAGCGCGAGCGGCTCGCCCCGATCATCCGCAAGCGGGCGGTCGCGGTGGGCGTCGGGGCGGCCTCGGTCGCCGAGATCGATCGGCTGAACATCTACCACGCGACGCATCTCGCGATGCGCCGGGCGATCGTCCGGCTCGGCGGGCACGAGCACGTCATCGTCGACGGCAACCGCATCGTCGGGTTCGAGGCACAGGTCGGTCCGTACACGAACATCGTGGACGGCGACGCGCGGGTGTACTCGATCGCGTGCGCGTCGATCGTCGCGAAGGTCGTCCGCGACCGGATGATGGCCCGCCTCGCCAGCCGCTATCCGGGCTACGGCTGGGAGCACAATCAGGGCTACGCGACGCGCGACCACCGCGACGCGATCCGGGCCCAGGGCCTGACGCCGTTCCATCGTCGCTCGTTCCTCGCGCTCCAGCGGACGCTCGCCGGCGACCAGCTCGACTTCGACCTGCTGGCCGATCCCGCCGCGTCACCGGCCACCCACGAGCTGCTCGAGGGCCAGCTGCTGCCGGTCATGGCCGACGACGCGGCCCTCGACCTGCCCGACCTGGCGGACCTCGAGGGCCTCGAGCTCGCCGCGACCTGAGGCCCGGGCGTCGCGTTGCTCGACGGGCAACAAGCGTCGGCTGGTCGACCGAACTCGCCCGCCCGGCCGGACGATCGTTGCCGGGCGGACAACAAGCGGCGACGGACCGACGCGCGCCGACCGCCCGCCCGACGCTTGTTGTCGCAGCCGCAACGCGGCTCCAGGGCTCCGCGGGCGCCGCGGAGCCGGTGAGCCCGCGGTAAGCCGCCGTTGACCGCCGGTCGATGGCGTCGGGGCATGATCGGCCGATGGACGACCGACCCGGCGCTCGAGCGCGGACGGCGGCGCAGCGGACCGGCGATGCCGCCGAGTCCTTCGTCGCGGCCCGGCTCACGGCGCTTGGCTGGACCGTCCTGGCCCGGAACGTCCATGTCGGCCGCCACGAGCTCGACGTCGTGGCGGTCGACCCGGGCCCGCCGCGGGAGCTCGTGATCGTCGAGGTCCGCTGGCGCGGCCGGCGGGATTTCGGGCTTCCCGAGGAGACCGTCGATCACCGCAAGCGACGCCACCTGCGCGCGGCGGCGTACGCGCTCCTCGACGGCGCTCCGCTGCCGAACGGCACGACGGCCCCGCCGCTCCCGCTCCGCTTCGATCTCCTGAGCGTGGAGCCGGCCGAGACGGCCGAGGCTCCTCCCCGCGTCCGCCACCATCGGGCCGCATTCTGAGCCGGCCGCAGCCGGCCGCCCGCTCGAACGGGGCATGGTAGACTCCGCGCGGCCGTGGGCCTCGGGGCTTGCGGCTCGCGGAACCACCACCCGCGCCCGCCCGGGCGACGGAGATCACACGCGGACCGTTCCGACCGGGACGGTGCCGGCCCAGCGGCAACGATGCCAGCAGCCGGCCCCCGGCGACGAGGTCCGCGGCGGAACGAACCGAACAGGAGGTCGCTCACCGTGCCGTCCGTTTCGATGCGGCAGCTGCTCGAGGCCGGGGTCCACTTCGGCCATCAGACGCGGCGCTGGAACCCGAAGATG
>DASTEU010000025.1:0-2144 GCA_035709325.1 Candidatus Limnocylindrales bacterium
CCGGAGCGCGGCTGTCGCCCGAGGTCGTGTCGAAGAGACCGTCGGCGACCGCCGGACCGTCGTCGTCGCCTTCGCGAATTTCGAACGCGCCCGAGATCGCGGTGTCGGCCTGGAAGTGGAGATGGAACGTGCAGGCCGTCGGCGGGCTGCCGGCGGCGACCGTCTCGGTGTCGCCGTCGTGGACGACCACGTCGACGCCGCTCTCGGGTCCCGCGAGGACCGCGCCCGCGGATGCGCCGAGGAGTCCGATCGCGAGGAGTGCGGCCGCTCCCGGTGCGATCAGCCGATTGAGTAACGAGTGTTCGGTTCCCGCCCTGTCCATCGTCGTACCTCCACGAGTTACCCCGGTCATGAGTGCTTCTCACCAGACTGGCGGTCGAGGACCGCCGAGGACACGATGCGCAGGCCTCCCGGCATGACGGCTGGCTATCAGTCGCGGACGGATCGGATGGCGTCCTCGTTGCACGTCACAACGAATGCCTTACGTTCAGGTTGCGGCCGCGGTTTGAGGATCGGTGCTGATCAGCCGCGGGCGCCGCCGGTGAAGTTCCAGGACGCGAGGTGGAGGCTCGGCACGAGGTGGACCCCGTCGTACCCGGCCGGGGTCAACGCACGCTCCGCGCCGAGCGCCTTGACCTTGCCGGGCCCGAGCGCCTCGAGGAACGACTGGGTGAACCGCAGGTTCCGGACCGGACGGGCGATTCGGCCCTCCTCGATGAGCCAGACGCCGTTGCGGGTGAGGCCGGTCACGACCTGCGTCCGCGGGTCGAGGATCCGGGTATACCAGAAGTCGGTGACGAGCAGGCCCCGACCGACACCCCCGACGAGCCCGTCGGCGGTCCTCTCGCCGGCATCCAGAACAGGGTTGTTCGGCAGGCCGCCGAAGGCCTCTCCGTCCTCGATCGCGTGGCCGGTGCTCTCCGTGCCGGCACGAGCCGCCGTCCGGCGCGTGTGGAGGACGGCCGACGTGACCCCGGCCCGGACGACATCGATGCGGCGTTTCGGCGTGCCCTCGACGTCGAACGGCAGGCCCCACGATCCAGGATCGGTAACGTCGTCGCGGAGCGTGATCGCCGGGTCGAACTGGGTCTCACCGAGACGGACGAACGATCGGCCTTCCTCGACCGGGCGCGCGCTGAAGCCGTGGACGAAGAGAAACTGGAGGATGTTCGAGACGGCCTGCGGCTCGAGGATCACCTCGTAGCGACCCGGCTCGAGATCGCCGGGATCGGCGGATTCGCGGGCCTTCCGCGCCGCGGATTCACCGGCGGCCCGTGCGTCGAGACCGCCGATCGCCGCCGCCGCCGCCCGCCCGCTGCCGTCGGAGGTGTGGGTCCGGGCGATCCCGTCGAGCGCCGCGAGCGTCGAGCGACCGGTCAGGCGCTGGCCCGCGCTGTTCGCGAAGGCGACGACCCGGGCGGTCGTCGAGCAGGAGCCGGCCGTCTCGAAGCCGCTCCCGGCGGCCACGAACGCGGCGACGAGGGTCGCTCGATCGTCCGGCGACGCCGTCGCGGTCGCCTCGTCCCAGTGTTCGACCTTGGGCGCGGCCGCGATCGGCGCAACGCCGGCCCAGTCGGGATCGACGGGCCGGACCCGGGCGGCGTCCAGGGAACTGTCGACGAGCCCGGCCAGCCGCTCGTCGGTCGTGGGGCCGTCGAGGCGGACCGACGCGACGCGTGCGTCGAGGGCCACCCGCAGCAGGACGTGGCTCCGCTCCTCCGCGACGTTCTGGTGGATGAACCCGTTCGCGAAGCGGGTGAGCGCCTCGGTGCCGAAGGTGACCGTCGCCTCGCTCTCGGCCGAGCCCGCGCGCTCCCGGACGAGCGCCACGACGCGGTCCGCGACGGCCATGGGATCCGCGGCGGCGCCGGTTGCCCGTTCGGTCGCCGTCATCCCCGGACCCCCACCCGGATCCCGCGGAAGCGGGCCGGGACGGCGGGGTGGCCGGTGTGGCCGATCTGCATCGGCTGGCCCTTGCCGCAGTTCGGCGTGCCCCAGAACACCCACTCGTCGGGCCCGCCGAGCATGTCCATCGCACCCCAGAACCGGGGGCTGATCGCGGTGTACGTCGGGTTGCGCAGGAGGCGGCCGCGCTTGCCGCCCTTGATCTCCCAGCCGATCTCGCAGCCGAACTGGAAGTTCAG
>DASTEU010000026.1:0-9346 GCA_035709325.1 Candidatus Limnocylindrales bacterium
CGGTGCGCGTCGTGGAGGATCTGGCCGAAGCCGTCGACCCGGGCCTCGTCGCATCGGCCGGGCCGCGCTACTTCGGCTTCGTCGTCGGCGGCGGCGTGCCCGGTGCCCTGGCGGCCGACTGGCTGACGAGCGCCTGGGACCAGAACGCGGGGCTCTACGCCCTGTCACCGGCGGCGGCGGTCGTCGAGGAAGTCGTCGCCGGCTGGCTCGTCGACCTGTTCGGCCTGCCGGCCGGCTCGAGCGTCGGCTTCACGACCGGGGCGACGATGGCGAACTTCACCGCGCTGGCGGCCGCTCGCCACCGGCTCCTCGAGGACATCGGGTGGAACGTCGAGGACGACGGGCTGATCGGCGCGCCGCCCGTGGCCGTGCTGACGAGCGACGAGTCGCACGTGACGATCTTCGTCTCGCTCCAGATGCTCGGCCTCGGTCGTGCCCGCGTTCACCGCGTCGCCACCGACGAGCAGGGCCGGATGCGGGCGGATGCCCTGCACGAGACGCTGGCCCGGATCGAAGGACCGGTGATCGTCTGCGCCCAGGCCGGCAACGTCAACACGGGTGCGTTCGACCCGCTCACCGAGATCGCCGCGGCGGTTCGGGCCCGGCCGGCCGCCTGGCTCCACGTCGACGGCGCCTTCGGCCTATGGGCCGCGGCGGCCCCGGCGCTCCACGACCGGGTCGCCGGCCTCGACGGCGCGGATTCGTGGACGACCGACGCGCACAAATGGCTCAACGTCCCGTACGACTCGGGGATCGTCATCGTCCGCGACGCCGCGGCGCACCACGCCGCGATGACGCTCGGGGCGGCCTACTACGTCGAGACCGGCGGCGGTGAGCGCGACAGCTACAACTGGGTGCCGGAGTCGTCGCGCCGGGCGCGCGGCTTCGCGGTCTACGCGGCCCTGCGCTCGCTCGGTCGCGACGGGCTCGCCGCGATGCTCGAGGGGACCTCGGCCATTGCCCGCCGGATGGCCGACGGCCTCCGCGGCGAACCGGGCGTGACGATCCTCAACGACGTCGTCCTCAACCAGGTCCTCGTCCGATTCGAGCCGCCGGGCGGCGGCAGTGCGGAGGCCGCCGACGCCTTCACCCGGGCGGTCATCGCCGCGGTCCAGGCCGACGGCACGTGCTGGCTCGGGGGGACGACGTGGCACGGCCTCGCGGCGACGCGGATCTCGGTCTCGAACTGGAGCACGACCGAAGACGATGCCGACCGATCCGTCGAGGCGATCCTTCGCTGCACGCGGACAGCCGCCGGGGCTGCTGCGATGGCGTGACCGAGCTACCGAGCGTCAGGACGGCCCCGGCCGGGCTGCCGACTTCGCCTCACGACCCGATCCGGATGTCCACGTTCACCCCGAGGGCGAGGAGCGCGATCCAGGTGATCGCCGGGACGACGAAGAGAAGGATCCGAGCGACGCCGCGATCCGTCGGCGAAGCGTAGGCCGCGGCGCGTTCCGAGAATGACGCGAGCGCGACGACGATGAAGGCGATCAGGCCACCGATGATCGCCCCGAGGAAGAGCATGGCCAGCACGCCGCCGGTCACGGCCAGTCCTCGGACGAAGCTGTCGCCTGCACGCGACGGCTCGCCGCGCATGGCGGCCGCGTCGGCCGAGCCGATCGCGATGCCGACAAGCAATGCGAACGGCCAGGCGAGTGCGGTGAACGGTGCGATCAGCGCGATCGCGATGCCGACGATGACGTGGGCCGAGTACTTCAGCGCCGCGACCGGGGGCCGGGTGGTGACGCCGCCCGGCGTGATTGAGCGTTCCAATGTCGCTTCCTCGTTCGCGGCGTCCGCGGCCGCCATCGGTGGATGGGTGATCCCGGCACCATGCCCGCCGGGTGGCTCGTCGTCCCCCGACGTCGGTGGCATCTCGACCCGACGATCGTCGAGGACCGGACATGGACGAAGGTTTGCCTGCGGTCCTGCCGACCATCCGGCATGCATAGGATTCATGCATACTGGCCTTCCCGCCAGCGAGGAGATGCCTGAGCCGTGAGCGTCGGAACCGCGTTCCACCCGGCGACCGCGCCGCTCAACCGCAAGCAGCAGTGGCGCGAGTGGAGCGGCTACTTCGCCTCGTCGGTCTACGCCGACGCCCACGACATCGAGTACAACGGGATCCGCGAGGCGGCCGCGCTCATCGACGTCAGCCCGCTCTACAAGTACACGGTCTCCGGCCCCGACGCGCTCCGCCTGGTCGATCGAGTGATCACGCGCGACGCCACGAAGCTCGCGCCGGGCCGGGTCTTCTACACGCCCTGGTGCGACGAACACGGCAAGGTCATCGACGACGGCACGGTCCACCACCTCGACGACGGGACCTTCCGGTGGACCGCGGCGGATCCCCAGCTCCGCTGGCTCCGGATGAACTCGGCCGGACTCGACGTCACGGTCGCGGACGACTCCGAAGCGCTCGCCGCCGTCGCCCTCCAGGGTCCCCTCTCCCGGCAGGTCCTCGAGGCGCTCACGAAGGCCGAGTTCGGCGACCTGCGTTACTTCCGGCGGCGGGCCGCCTCGTTCCGGGCAGGCCGGCGCAAGGTCGCGATCGACGTGTCGCGGACCGGGTACACGGGTGACCTCGGGTACGAGCTGTGGGTCGTCGCGACCGACGCGGTCGCCCTCTGGGAGGCCCTGCGTGCCGCCGGTCGGCCGTTCGGGATCCGCCCGGCGGGCATGCTCGCCCTCGACGTCGTCCGGCTCGAGGCCGGCCTCATCCTTCTCGAGGTCGACTACACCTCAGCCCGCCACGCCATGAATCCCGAGCAGAACTACAGTCCCGGCGAGATCGGCCTGGGGCGGCTCGTGAGCTTCGACAAGGCCGACTTCGTCGGACGCCTCGCCCTCGAGCGCGAGCAGCGGGGCGGCGGCCCCGCCCGCCGCCTCGTCGGCCTCGAGCTCGACTGGTACGACATCGAGGGCCTCTTCTCGGCCCAGGGCCTGCCGCCGGCGATCTCGCCCATCGTCGACCGCTCGCCACGCCCGGTGTTCGTCGGCGGCCGCCAGATCGGTCGGGCGACGTCGGTCGGCTGGAGCCCGATCCTCAAGCAGGCGATCGCGCTCGCGTCCGTCCCGCCGTCGCACGAGGGGGTCGGGTCGCACGTCGACGTCGAGTGGACGGTCGAGGGCCGCCGCGGCCGCGTCGGCGGCACGGTCGTGCCGCTGCCATTCCTCGACCTGCCGCGGAAACGGGCGTGAGGGTCCGAGCCATTCGAGTCCGGGCGGCCGCTCACTTATGTCGTCGCGGCCGCGAGTGGCGATCCTGACCCAGGGCCTGACAAGCGCTCGAATACCAGCCCCCGGAGTGGTACATCGAGGGCCCGATCCACACCTCCCGACGAACTGAGCCCGCCTTGCACGATCCGAAGGCGCGCGGCGGCATCCGGGCTCGCATTTCGCCTTCGAGAGGGCCGCCGACCGACGTATCACTACACCGATTGGTATTCGAGGGCCACGGTCGTCAGCGCACCGCGGGACACGCGATCAGCCGGAGATCAGCCTGGCGAGGGGCTGACGACCGGCTCGTCCTCGCCGATCTCGACGATCTCGCCGGACGGCGGGATCTGCACGGCGACCGGCTCCCCGATGGCGGTCCAGTCGTACCAGGTCTCGAATCGGTCGGGGCCGCCGTAGGGCGCCTCCTCGCGCTCGAGGACGTAGCCGGTCCGGGCGAGACGGCCGTCGACGAGCCAGATCTCGAGCGGCAGCTCGTCGA
Organism: Candidatus Limnocylindrales bacterium; assembly: GCA_035709325.1. Lineage (GTDB taxonomy): Bacteria > Chloroflexota > Limnocylindria > Limnocylindrales > CSP1-4 > CF-46. Next base: position 3,722 of record DASTEU010000026.1, read on the forward strand.
CGCCGAAGATCGCCTCGAACCCGAGGTACGAATCCGGCGGGACGTAGGCTGCCCGAGCCGCGTCGGCCGGCACCGGGACGAGCCAGCGTTCGGCCGCCGCGCCGCCGAGCTCCGCGTCCGACAACGGCCGGACATCGGCGGGATCCGACCCCGCGGCGAACCGGACGAGCGCCAGCGGCTCCTCCTGGACGCGGCCGATCAAAGCGACCTCCGGCGCCCGCTCGCGCGTCACGTGTCGCCAGCGGTCGTCCTCGTCGTCGAGTTCGAGCCGAACCCAGACGTCGGCCGCCGACCAGACGATGTCGGCATCCATCCGGAACGGGTCGTCCGCGGGCACCTCCGGGAAGAAGTGGTACGCGAGCTCGCCGGCGTCCTCGACCGGCCGAACGACACCGGCCGCCGTGGCGACGACTTCGTCGGGCAGGCCCGGCTTGAAGCGGTCGACGCGCAGCTCGAACCGAGCCGCGGCCGCGGCAAGAAGGCCGCGGGCCGCCTCGATCGGTGCACCGGGACCGGCAGACACGGCCGGCGGAGCGGCGGTGCTGCAGGCGACCATCACCACCGCGAGCGCAGCCGTGAGCAGCGCACAGGCCGGGCGGCGCCGCGTCATGTCCCATCCTCCCGCCGGGCGACGCCGCGCTCGGCACGGATGCGATCGACGGATTCGCGGACGGCCGGCACGACCTCCTCGGCGAACCGGCGGACCTGGATCGCGGCGGACTCGGTCGGGCCGATCAGGAACGTGTCCATCCCGAAGTCGACCGCGAACGCGGTCAGCGACTCGGCCCAGTGGCCGGGCGGACCATCGAGCAGGTTCGTCACGGGCCCGTCGACGATCCGGCCCTGGACGTTGTAGAGCCGGGCGATCGAGGCGGGGTCGCGGCCGGCCGCCACCGCCGCCCGGTCGATGTGGCCGTGCATCGCCGGCAGGGCGGTCGGCGCGGCGTACGCGAGCGTGGGGACCCAGCCGTCGCCGAGCCGCCCGGTCAGGGCCAGCATCCGCGGCTTGTAGGCGCCGATCCAGATCCCGATCGGGTGTGCCGGCGGCGGGCCGGCGACGCCGGGCCCGAGGCGGTGGTACTCGCCATCGAACGCCGCCCGGCGGTCGGCCGACCAGAGCGCCCGGATGATCGCGATCCCCTCCTCGAGCGCGTCGATCGAGCGCCCCGGCGGCAACGCCTCGGCGCCCATCGCCGCGATCGCCTTCGGGAACGCCCCGATCCCGAGACCCAGCTCGAACCGGCCGCCCGACAGGATGTCGAGCGAGACGGCCGCCTTCGCCAGCATCGCGGGCGGCCGGAGGGCGAGCGTCGCGACGTCCGGAAAGAGCCGGATCCGCTCGGTGCGGGCGGCGAGGTGCGTCAGCAGCGTCCAGGTGTCGAGGAAGCGCGGCTGGTACGGGTGATCCTGGATGCCGATCAGGTCGAGGCCGAGCCGGTCGGCCACCTGCGCCGACTCGATCGTCGCCTCGATCCCCTCGGCCGTCGGGTTGAGGAAGTAGCCGTACCGGATGGGACGGCCGTAGTCGGGCATGCCGGACCGTCGCGTCCCGGGCGGGGTTCAGTGCTCGGCGGCGTCGGCCTCGGCTTTGGTCCGGTGGACCGTGCCCGGCTCGTGCTCCGGCGGTGCGTAGACCGTGACGAGTCGCAGCGGGGCGGCACCGGTGTTGACGAAGTTGTGACGGGTGCCGGCCCGCACGAAGACGAGGTCGTTCGGTCCGACGGGCCTCGACTCGCCATCGAGGATCGCCTCGCCCGCACCTTCGACGAAGGAGAGGACCTGGTCGGTCCCGTCATGGACCTCCTCGCCGATCTCGCCGCCGGGCGGGATCGTCATGACGACGACCTGCGAATGTTCGCCGGTCATGACCTCGCGGCGGAAGGCCTCGTTTGATCGCGCGGCGGTCAGGATGTCGATCTGGCTGCCCTGGTCGGTGGTCATGATGGCCGTGCTCCTCAGTGGCTCGGGGACGCCGGGGTCGGACGGTCAAGATACGCTGCGAGCCGTTCGAGCGCCTGCGGCAGGTCCGTTCGGCCGTAGCCGACCCGGAAGTGATTGCCGGCGTGGCCGAACTGGGAGCCCGGCAGGAGGAGCACGCCCTCCGCTTCGACGAGCCCGGCCGCGAACTCGTCGATCGTCACGTCGCCGAGCAGCCGCGGGAACGCCACCGAGCCGCCGCGCGGCGGGACCCAGGCGAACCGGTCGGCCCGCCGGCGGAAGAAGTCGCGCAGCAGGTCCAGGTTGTCGGCGACGATCCGGCGCGAGCGGGCGAGGACACGGTCGCGGGCCCGCAGGCCGATGAGCGCGAGCACCTCCGACGGCGCCGCCGAGCAGATCGTCGTGTAGTCCTTGAACCGGGCGCAGCGGTCGAGCAGCTCCCGGTCGCGGGTCGCCAGCCAGCCGATCCGCAGGCCGGCCATCGCGAACGACTTCGACATCACTCCCAGCGAGATGCCCCGCGGGAACGCGTCGGCGCCCGGCAGCAGGCGGTCGGAGTCCGCGAGCTCGAGGAAGCGGTAGACCTCGTCGGCGAGCAGGTGGATGTTTCGATCGGCCAGGGCGTCGGTCAGGCGGGCCCACTCCGGGTGGGTCGGCAGCATCCCGGTCGGGTTGTGAGGCGCGTTGACGACGACGAGACGGGTCTCCGGCCGCAGGGCGTCGATGAGCCGCTCGACGTCGAGGCTCCAGCGCTGCTCCTCGCGCAGCTCGTGCAGCGTCACGTCCGCACCGACCGCACGGCCCACCTCGTAGAGGCTCTGGTAGCCGGGCCAGGTGACGATTGCGTGATCGCCGGGCCCGAGGATGACGTTGACGAGGCAGAAGATCGCCTCCTCGGCGCCGGCGAAGACGAGCACGTCGTCCGGTCCGGCCTCCTCGTACAGCTCGGCGATTTCCGCCCGCAGGAGCGGGTGGCCGGTGGATTCCGTGTAGCCCAGGCGCAGCTCCCGCCACATCGTCGCGGTTTCGTCGTCCGCGAGCTCGAGGAGGTCGGCCATCGCCCAGCCCTGGACGTCCGAGGCGCACAGCAAGTGGTCGACGGCGAACTCCCAGCGGGCGAACCAGCGTTCGAGGGCGAAGTCGTCGATCTGCATCGTCCGATGATCGCGCGTCGCGCCCCGGGCCGTATGCTCAGCGGCGTGAGCGACCCGATCGTCGTCGTCGGCGTCCCGACCGCGCTCGGCGGGCACCTGCCCGGCATGGAGCTGGCGCCGGGCGGCCTGCGGCGGCTCGGCCTGCTCGAACGGTTGCCGGGCCGCCTCTCCGGATCGATCGTCGACGCCGGGGACGTCCCCATCGAGCCGGGCTTTCGGGCGGATCCCGACCCACGGGCTCGGAACCGCGAGGCGATCTGCGAATTCCTGCCGCGCGAGCGTGATCTCGTCGCCGAGGCGCTGCGCGCGGCCGGCGGCGGGACGCGGCTCCTCGTGCTCGGCGGCGACTGCACGGCGCACGCCGGCGCGATGGCCGGTCTTCGGGCCGCCCGCCCCGAGCGGCGCCTGGCGATCGCCTGGTTCGACGCCCACGGCGACTTCAACACACCCGCCACGACGCCGTCGGGGAACGTCTGGGGCATGCCGTTCGCGATGATCTGCGGGCGGGGCGACCCGGACCTCGTCGCAGCCTGTGGGGGTCCGACGGTCGAGGAACGCCACGCGGCGCTGCTCGGCGGCCAGGTCCTCGACGAGACCGAGTCACGGATGCTGGCGGCCTCGCCGATCGCCCACTTCGGGGCCGGGATGCTTGCCACCGAAGCCGGTCTCGCCGCCCTGGCCGCCTGGGCGGGCTCGGTCGCGGGCGACGTGGACGCGATCCACATCGCCGTGGACATGGACTGCCTCGACGCGTCGGGCGGCTGGGCGGTGACGATGCCCGAGCCTGACGGCCTCGCGCTCGGAACGGCGGTCGCGGCGGTCCGCGTGCTCGCCGGCGCCATCCCGGTGGCCGGCTTCGGCCCGACCGGGATCACCCTCGCGAACGGCGACGCCGAGCGGACGGTCGACGCCGTCGTCGCCCTCGCGGAGGCAGCGCTGGGCTGAGCGCACCTCTCCTCGGGAGCCCGCGACGATCAGGCGTCGACGGGGATGAGCCCCTCGACGATCGCCCGCGCGGCGGCCTCGTCGGTGCCGGACACGACGGCGAGCCAGCTGATCGGGGCCCCCCGGTCGACGACGACCGCCCAGCCGCCGTCATCGAGGGCGACGAGTGCCCCGTTCATGTCGCCGAAGATCGCCTCACCCGCGTCCGAGCCGCCCGGGACGCAGCCGTCCGCGTCGCCGCAGAACGCACCCTGCCGGAGCCCGAGCCGGGCGCCCGACGGACCCCGGTACGAGATCTCGAGGCGGCCGCCTCCGGCCTGCCGGTACTCCCCGGCGTCGACGAACCAGCCGCTCGGCAGGGTCGCGCAGTAGACCGTCCAGTCGAGCGCGTTCGCGGCAGCGACGAAGAACTCGCGATTGGCATCGTTGCCGGTGCAGGCGTCGGCCGAGCCCGGAACCTGCGACTCGACGTCGGCCGTGGCCGGGGCGACCGGCGACGCCGGGGCAGGCGTGGCGTCGGGCGGGGAAGCGCTCGGCTCGAACGGCGGCACCGTGGGCGACCCGGTCGCCGGCGGCGGCGTGATCGCGTGCGTCGAGGTCGGCGTGTCCGTCGGGGCGGCCGGCTCGGGCGTGGCGGAGCCGCCGCAGGCGGCGATGAGGAGGGTGACGGAGGAGAGGATGGCGAGACGGCGGGAGGCACGCATCGGCTCAGGGTACCCGCCGGATCGAGGCGGCGTCAGCGGCCGGGGCGTCAGCCCACCGCGTCGGGCAGCCGGACGATCGACGGCTCGACCCCGAAGACATCGCGGATCCGCTCCGGCGTGAGGACCTCGGCCGGCGTGCCGTCGGCGACGATCCGGCCGCCGTCGACGAGGACGAGCCGCGGGAAGAAGAGCGCGGCGAGCGAGAGATCGTGGAGGACCGCGACGATCGTCGTCCCGTCGCGCACGTTGAGATCGACGAGCAGCTCCATCGTCCCGACCTGGTGGCGCAGGTCGAGGTGGACGGTCGGCTCGTCGAGCACGAGCAGCGGCGCAGCCTGGGCAACCGCGAGGGCGATGAGGACGAGCTGGCGCTCGCCGAGCGAGAGCTCGCGCGCATCGCGCCCGAGCAGATGCCCGACACCGACCCGATCGATCGCGGCGGCCACCGCCGCCCGGTCGGCCGGGCGGGCGCCCCGGAGCGGATCCTCGTGGGGCAGGCGACCGAGGGCGACAACCTCCTCGACGCGGGTCGCGAACGGCAGCGTCGCCTGCTGGGGGACGACCGCGACGCGCCGGGCGACGGCCCGCCGGTCCAGCCCCTCGAGATTCTCGCCGCCGAGCCCGACGGCGCCGACCGTCGGCCGGACGATCCCGGTCGCGACCCGCAGGAGCGTCGACTTGCCGGCGCCGTTCGGCCCGATCACCGCGACCCGGTCGCCCCTCGGGACCGCCAGGTCGACGTCGCGCAGCGCCGAGCGAGGCCCGTAACGGACGGTGACGTCGCGCAGCTCGAGGGCGGGCGAGCCGATCGTCACAGCTCGTAGCCGCTCCGCGAACGGCGCAGCAGGAAGAGGAAGAACGGAGCGCCTATGACGGCGGTGACG
>DASTEU010000027.1:0-4993 GCA_035709325.1 Candidatus Limnocylindrales bacterium
GCCCGATCCGGTCGTCGAGCTCGGCTGCGACGGTCTCCTCGATCGGGGTCCGAATCGTCAGCGGCCGGACCCGGGCGTCGGCGAGCGCCTCGTAGCCGAGCAGCCAGGAAAGCTCGCGGACGACCTCGCGGAACTTCTTCGGTTCGGTCGATTCGTCACGCAGGATCGCGAGCTTGTGAAGGACCGCCGGATGCCGGGAGACGTGCAGGGTCGGCGGGAGCGACAACGGACGATCCTCCGGGGCTCGGGATGGGCGGTGGCGGCATCGTAGCAAAGCCGACGGCGCCCTCGGACGACCGCCGCAATGAAGTTGCAATGCCGGTTTGATGTCGGTCGGTTGATTTCCGGGGGCCGCCGCCGATAGCGTCGGATGGCGGCCGGGTCGCGCCCGGTCGGATGGCTCGTCCGGGTGCCCACGGCGTGGTTGCCCGGCCGGTCCTCCCGGCCGCTCGAGCCTCTCCGTGGTCGATGAAATCGCGGGTCGTCGCGTCCGATCGGTCGCCCGCCGCGTTATCCTCGCCAGATCGTGACCGCACCCGAGATTCCGGCCGGCCGACCGTCGCCCGCCGGGCGGCGCCCGCCGACCAAGCGCCCATCGGCGGCCGGGCGCCGCGCCCCGACCCGCTCGCGGATCGTCCCGCCGATCCTCGTCCGCCAGGTCCGCAACGGCATCGAGGAGAGCGTCCACCGGGGCGACATCGCCGAGGTCGACGTCGATGGCCGGCTGATCCATGGCCTCGGCGACCCCGACCGGCTCGTCACACTCCGAAGCTGCGTCAAACCGTTCGGCGCCGTCGCCCTGATCGAGGCAGGCGGGATCGAGGCGTTCGACCTCGAGGCTCCCGAGATCGCGATCCTGGCCAGCTCCCATTCGGGCGAGGACCTCCACGTCCGGACGATCCAGGGCATGTACCGGCGGGCCGGCGTGAGCCAGGCACTGATCGCGACCGGGATCGAAGGAATGCCGCTCGATGCGCTGACCGCGGCCCGCCTCGCCCGCGACGGCGAGAAGCCGGGGGCGATCCGCCACATGTGTTCGGGCCAGCACTCGGTGTCGCTGCTGCTGTCGCGCCTCAACGACTGGGACCCGACCGACTACTGGCTCGAGGACCACCCCTCGCAGGTCGCCTACCGTTCGGCCGTCGCCCGGGCCTTCGCGACGACGCACGATGGGCTGCGGACCGCCATCGACGGCTGCGGGCTCCTCACGTACGCCTTCCCCCTCCGAGACGTGGCCCGGGCCTACGCCTTCCTGGCCGATCCGGGCGCGGTCCCGGCGTCCGACCCCCGGGCGGAGATCGCGCCGGCCCTCACGATCGTCCGCGACGCGATGATGGCCCACCCCGAGATGATCGGCGGGACGCGCGACCGGCTCGACACCTCGCTGATGAAGGCGCTGCCGGGACGGATCGCGAGCAAGAGCGGGATGGAGGCACTGCGCGGCCTCGCGATCCTGCCGGGTCCACGAGCGTCCGGTGCCACCTGGCGGGCGACCGGGATGGCGATCAAGATCGAGGACGGCGACGGCTACGACCGCGGCACGTGGGCGGCATCGGTCGAGGCGCTCGTCCAGAACGGCGTCCTCGATGGCCAGGCCCTGCGCGTGCTCGCGCGGTACCACCGACCCGTGATCCACGACCCGCACGGCCGGGTCGGCGCCGAAGCGATCCCGGAATTCGACCTGGTGCCGCTCGGCGAGCTGCTGGGACAGGGCTGAGGGCCTCCGTTCTGGCGCCCGCGAGCTGAGTGCCCGGGGCGGCACGCCCGGTCGACCTGCGCCACACTGGCGGTCATGGCCGCCGATCCCGATCCATATCGCACGCTCGGCCTGCCCCGGGACGCCACGACCGAGGAGATCCGGCGCGCCTATCGCCGTCTCGCCAAGGCCAACCATCCCGATTCGGCCGGCGAGGCGGCCCTGCCGCGGTTCCTTGCGATCCAGGCGGCGTACGAGGCGCTGATCGGGCCCGCGCCCGATGGGCTCGGCCGTGGGCCTGCCGGTGCGAGCCGGGCCGGTGGCGAGCCGTGGCGGGGCGGTGGCGAGCCGTGGCGGGCCGATCCCGACCGGGCCCGCTCGACCCGCGAGGCGTGGGAGCGTCGAGCCGGCCGACGCCCCGGGGCGCGGCCCGGAACCTCACCCGAGCCGGAAGCCGGCGGCGGGGGCACGACCAGACGCCGCGCCGCCTCGGCCGGGCCGTCCCCGGGCGAGGCACGGACGGGCTCGGGCGCGTCTCCGGGGCGGCGGGGCCAGCGCCGCGCGGCCAACAAGGCGACCCTCGGGTCGACGACCTACGACGCCGCCGAGGACGAGCCCTTCGAGCCCGAGTGGTCGGGCGGAACGTGGTACGGGTCGTCGAGCGGCACGTACTGGACGATCAACCCCAAGGAGTACGCCGATCCGCGCAAGCACGGCCCCGAGTACCAGCGCCGCGCCCGGCGCCGACTCGACGGGTCGCCCGGGATCGAGGCGGAGGCCGAGGAAGACGTGGGGCGCAGGCTCGACGACGAGCCGGACGGGCCGGGTCCGGGGTCGCGCGACGAGGCGCCGACCGGCCCAGAAGCCCCGGGCGGGGCTCGGACAGCCGATCCGGCCACCGAGACGTGGACGGCGCCTGCCGGCGGACGGTCCGGTCCGGGTTCGCCCACCGGGGCCGCCCCACGGCCGCCTCACGCCCCGGCATCGGCCGCGTCGTCGTGGCTCGGGTCGCTCGCCTGGCCGGGCGGATTCGCCGGTCGGGTCGCACTCGCCCTCCTCGCCTGGCCGCCGATCGGCCTCGCGCTTGCCACGGCGGCCGGGGAGATGACCGGCTGCAGCCGGTTCGCGGCAGGCTGCGTCGAGCTCTTCGGGGTCGGGACGTGGCTCGGCCAGCTCGTGATCCTCTCGGTGCTGCTCGCCCTGCCCACACTCGCGGCAGTTGCCGCGGTGGGCACGCTTGCCGCGCTCGCGGCTTCGGTCCCGACGGCGGTCTTCCTCAGCGCGACCGGCGGCTCGCGCCAGCCCGACGCGGCGGGCGCGATCCTCGCCGCAGTCCTGGGGATCGCGTGGCTCGCCGGCGCGGCGTTCGCGGTCGTCCGGCGCGTCCGCCTGCGCCGCGTACCATGAGGCGATGAGTCGTCGCAACGAGAGCCACGACCTGTCGACCGCGGCCCAGGAGTACCTGCTGACGCTGCGAGTGATGGCCGGCGACGGCTCGCATATCAAGGCCGCCCAGGTCGCCCGGCGGATGGGCGTGACGACCCAGGCCGCGAGCGAGATGTTCCGGCGCCTGGCGGCGGACGGCCTCGTCGAACAGCGCGAGGGCCGAGAGCTCATCCTGACCGGGCCGGGCCGAGCGGCCGCCGACGCGATCTTCCGCCGCCACGCGTTGCTCGAGTGGCTGCTGACCTCGGTCGTCGGGCTCGGCTGGGCCGAATCCGACGAAGAGGCGGCCCGCCTCCAGGGCGCGATCTCGCCGCGGGTCGAAGCCCGCCTCGAGGAGCTGCTCGGACACCCCGAGACCTGCCCGCACGGCAACCCGATCGACGCCGAGACCGCCCGCCGTCGGCCGCGTGGGACGCCCCTCAGCCAGATCGAGGCCGGCAAGCGGGCGACGATCTACCGGATCACCGAGGAGGCCGAGGAGGACGCCGGCCTCCTGTCCTACCTCGAGGCGCGGGCCCTCACGCCGGGGGCACCGGTGACGGTCCTCGCCCGCTCCGAGTCGCTCGACTCGCTCACGCTGGAGGGTCCCCGCGGACGGGCGACGCTCGGCCTTCGGCCGGCCGCCCTCGTCCATGTCCTGCCGGGCGAGGCGGACGGCACGCTGTTCCACCGCGTTCCCGAGGCCGTCCGCCGCTGACCGCCTCCGTCGCGTCTCTGCCAATCCTTCGCCTCGTGAGAATCGGGCGGCACTGCACTTGCCATTCCTTCACCACGGAGCCGATCGGCAGAGAGCGCCACCTCCGGATGCCGCCGGTCGTGCCCGGTTCGCTCCGCCGGCCTCTCCGCCCACCCGCCGATCGTCCACCCGGTGAAGGAATGGCAGGGGACGCGGGCGTCACGCCGCCGCAACGAGACCGCGCCGGCCGGCGCGGGCGTAACGCCCGCCGGAGTGACGCGGGCCTCACGCCCGCCGGAGTGAGGTCCGGCCGCCGCCCGCAGGTCGGCTCGGGAGGCCACCCTACAATGGCCCGATGACGACCGACCGCGTCCGGATCGCGCCGAGCCCGACCGGCCCCCTCCACATCGGGACCGCCCGCACCGCGCTCTTCAACTACCTGTACGCCCGCCACACGGGCGGCACGTTCATCCTCCGACTCGAGGACACCGATGTCGCCCGCAGCTCGATCGCCTACGAGAAGGACATCCTCGACGGACTGCACTGGCTCGGCCTGCGCTGGGACGAGGGGCCCGAGGTCGCCGGCGAGGCCGCTCGCGGCCCGTACGCCCCGTACCGCCAGATGGGTCGGCTGCCGCTCTACGCCGAGGCGGCCGACCGCCTCCTCGCCGAGGACAAGGCATACCCCTGCTACTGCACGGCGGAGGAGCTTGACGCCGAGCGGCGGCGGCTCGCGGCCGAGCGGAGGCCGCCGCGTTACGGCGGCCGCTGCGCCCGCCTGACATCCGACGAGCGGGCCGTCTTCGAGGCCGAGGGCCGCCGACCGGCGCTCCGGTTCCGGGTCGGGGAGGGGATCGTCGTCATCGACGACATCGTCCGCGGCCGCGTCGAGATCGACGTCGCGAACCTCGGCGGCGACTTCGTGATCGTCCGGGCCGACGGCTCGCCGCTCTATCACTTCACGGTCGTCGTCGACGACGCCGCGATGCGGATCACCCACGTGATCCGCGGCGAGGATCACCTCTCGAACACCCCGAAACACATCCTGCTCTTCAGGGCGCTCGGCCACGAGCCACCCTCGTTCGCCCACCTGCCGCTCATCCTCAACCCCGACCGGACCAAGATCAGCAAACGCAAGAGCCAGACCGCGATCGGCGACTACCGGGCCGAGGGCT